>CAYJEN010000016.1:0-28332 GCA_964369185.1 uncultured Desulfovibrionaceae bacterium | reverse complement strand
GGATTTCGTTAGGTTGAACTTTTGCAAGTTGC
Source organism: uncultured Desulfovibrionaceae bacterium (assembly GCA_964369185.1). GTDB lineage: Bacteria > Desulfobacterota > Desulfovibrionia > Desulfovibrionales > Desulfovibrionaceae > CAYJAZ01. The sequence goes on along the minus strand of CAYJEN010000016.1, from coordinate 28,300 downwards.
TTTAGTACAATTAAAGCATTGTTAATAGTATCTACCCATAGAGTACAAGAACCGTGCAACATAAGTCCGGCAGCTTCTAATGGTCCTCTTATTCCAAGTATAGGAATTCCTTTAGCTTTTGCCATACCTATTTCAACACCGGCATCTTGCCCTGACTCACCTAAATAAATGACAAGATCGGCAGTGGTGCAAGCATTTGAACAAAAGGCGTAAACAGTTCCACCGTTATCATCAGTATCCATCCATTCTCTGCGTTGAGCCGGATTTAATCCTTCAGGGACAACAGCTTTTTTTGTCCAGTCAAGAACATCAAAGTCTAAATCTTCTAAGTGTTTAGCAAGCATTTGAACTGCATGTATATGACGAAAACTTGCCGCTATATAGACTTTTTTCTTTAGCATCTTGCAATCCAATCTTGAATAGATGATATTTGAACTTTTACTGAATCAAAGCCGGTGCCACCATGCTGAGAACGGTTTGCTACAGCATTTTTATAGTCTAAAACAGTATATACTTTTTCATCAACCACAAAGCCACTTGGAACGTGTTGAGAAAGTTCTTCGATAGTAAGATCTTCTAATCCTTTATTATTTTTTTCAGCAAATGCAACAGTATTTCCTGTGATGTGGTGTGCATCTCTAAATGGAATTCCAAGCACTACAAGATAATCTGCAAATTCTGTAGCATTTAAAAATCCACGAGAAAGAGCTTTCGCCATATTTTCTTTATTGAAAGTAGCTTGATCTAGCATTTCCGCCATTACAGCAAGCGAAAGAGTGAAATTTTTGTGTGTGTCGAAGAAAGGTTCTTTGTCTTCTTGAAGATCACGATTATATGTTAGAGGAATACCTTTTAATTGTGTGAAAAGATTGAAAAGATTACCATAGATTCTTCCTGTTTTACCACGCATTATTTCAGCAACATCAGGATTTTTCTTTTGTGGCATGATTGATGAACCTGTAGTATGCCTATCACTCAAGCGAACAAAACCAAATTGTGGGTTAGACCAGATAATAAGTTCTTCACATAGTCTTGATAAATGCATTGCAGAAGTACTTGCGCAGAATAAAGCTTCAAGCACATGATCTCTATCCGCTACTGCATCCATGCTATTTTGGAAAACTCCATACATTTCTAGTTGGTCTGCAACAAATTTTGAATCGATAGGGTAAGTTGTGCCGGCTAAAGCAGCTGCACCGAGGGGAGAAATTCTAGCACGCTTTTCAGCTTGTTGCATGCGTTCAAAATCACGTTGGAACATAGCGCAGTAAGCTAAAAGGTGATGAGCCAAACTCACAGGCTGAGCAGGCTGAAAATGTGTGCAACCCGGAAGAAGTGTTTCTATATGTTGTTCAGCTTGTTTTGTAAGAACTATAATAAGATTCTTTACAAGTTCTGACCACTCACGAAGGCTTTCAGAAACATAGAGTCTAACATCTAAGCAAACCTGATCATTTCTGCTTCTTCCTGTGTGGAGTTTTTTACCAACATCGCCAACAAATTCAGTGAGTTTTGTTTCTATATTCATATGCACATCTTCAAGATCTATGCGCCACTCGAAGTTTCCATTTTCGATTTCTTGAAGAACTTTATCAAGACCTTCACAGAGAATTTTTGCTTCATCAGCAGTAATAATGTCTTGTTTTGCCAACATGTTAGCATGGGCTTTAGAGCCTTTTATGTCAACTTTATAAAGATTTTTATCAAATGAAACTGATTCGGTATATAGTTCAACCAAGTCAGAAACTTTTTCGCTGAAACGTCCGCCCCATGAGCTATTTGTTGTGTTTTTTTCTTTTGAATTTGACATAGTATCCTCTTTATTAACTGCTAGAAATTATTACCATTTTGAAATGGGGAAAGAGCATTTGCTCCTTCCCCTTTTGAGTCAGCTATAAGCCGTGTTCTGTCCGTGCAAATGCACGTGGTTATCATTCATCTAGGATGCATGTTACCATACACCTCAAGCAACCTACCCGAGAATATATTCCTAAGAAATGTCCGGGCGAACATCTATTCTCCTATTTGGTCTTGCTTCTGACGGGGCTTATCCGGCTACTGAAGTCACCCGCAGTACCGGTAGTCTCTTACACTACCTTTTCACCCTTACCTATGATTTATAATAAAAGCAAGCTCTTATATACATAGGCGGTTCTTTTCTGTGACGCTATCCAAAGATTGCTCTTTCTGGGCGTTACCCAGCGTCCTGCCCGATGAAGCACGGACTTTCCTCTCCGTGAAATTCACGCAGCGATAACCTGCTTAACTCAAAAAAATCTATATTATTCAGCGTCTTGTTCAGCTTCTTCTACATTAGGAGTAGGGTTGAAGTGCTCGCTCCAATAAACCAATCTTTGACAGTTCGGGCATGAAACAATTTGCTGACCGCGTTGTAATTCGTTATATGCTTGTGGTGGAATAGAAATGTGGCAACCATAACAAATTCCATTTTTAACAGCCACAATAACAGGATGTTTTAATCTTCTTCTTATAAATTCGTATCTTGAAAGAACAGGAGCCGGAACATGTGAAAGTGATGTTTGACGAGCAACTTCAAGTTCAGCTAATTGACTTTCTGAATCTCTTTGTAATTGAGCAAGGTTATCTTCAGCATCTTGAAGTTCTTTTTGAACTGCTGTCCAATCTTCCATAAGTTCTTCCATTTTTGCATTTTGGAAGAGAAGTTCGTTATCAAGAGCTTTTTGTTCGTCTTCAAAAAGTTTAGTTTGTTTTTCCATGTTGTCCATTTCACGATTTACAGCAGTAAATTCGCGTTCGTTACCAACTTGGTCAAGCTTAGATTTACTTTTTTTCAAGCTGTTTGAAGTTTCTTCAGCTTCGTTATTGATTCTTTTTTCTTGCTCGTGAAGGTGAACGAGTTTTTCTTCAATATTCTTTTTTTGGCTATCTATTTCTTCAAATCTTGTTCTAATTTCTTCTATTACTAATGGTGCTTTTGTTAACATTTTATTAACATCATAAATTGCGTTATCAACCTTTTGTAATGCTATAAGTTGCTCAAGTTGATTAAGGTAAAGACTCATTGTTACTCCTTAGTTTATGGCTTGTTAGGCGCATTCTCTGTTTATCAGATATGTTAAATTATATTAAAGATGAAAAAGGATTTACACCTTCAATAAAACTTGTTTTTATATTTAAAGTAGATTCTAAATGTTTTGCAAAGCGTCGCATCATCTCTTCTTCCAGTGAAAAGTGTCCTACATCAAGCAAGAGTGGAGGCAGAAGTGGAGCAGGAGAGATTTCATTTATTATATCGAGTGCTTGGTGGTATTTCAAATCGCCGGTTATAAATATATCAGCTTGTTTTTCTTGAGCTTTTGCATATAAGCTTGAACCTGAACCTGTGCAAAGCGCGACTTTTTTTATCAATCTATCTTGATTATTACCGACTAATCGATAATTTCTTTTATCAGCGGAGGGCATATTTTTTTCTAAAACTTCAACGAGTTTTTCAATTGAGATTTCTTTTTCAAGTTCGCCGATAAAGCCAAAGTGTTCAAATTCGTCTAATTCTTCTAGATTTTGTAAGTTCAAATCTTTAGCAAACCACCATGAAAAGCCATTATAAGTGCTATCTAGGCTAGTGTGTGCCGAATAAAGAAGAACATCATTTTTAATAAGCTGATGCACAGATTTATAAAGAGGAGATAAAATATCTAGCTTATATGGTGACATAGATAAAGGGTGATGTGCAAGTATGCAGTCGGCGCCTTGTGCAATAGCTTTCTCTATTATTTGCCATGTAGGATCTAGTGTGATTGCAAGATGTGAGAATTCTTCCCTGTAACTATCCACTTGCACTCCTGAGGAGTCCCAAGCTGCTTGAAGGTGCAATTGTGCATGTTCTTCAATCTTTTCTATAAGGAGTTCTTTTTTCATTGTTTCCTACATCTTTAAAAATGATTGCTGAATTTTTAGCTGATTTTTAATTTATTGTCAAGCATAACAATCTTGTTATATTTGCAATATATTGATATTATAGAAAAATAATTATTTTCTTCTTTCAAGTATTAGAATAAATTAACTCTTTAATATTTTCGTATTAAAGCCTTAAGATATTTAACAAGTTGACGTTAAAGATTTTAGCTTGATTAAAAAAGTAGATAGATTCACCCTTAAATTTAAGGGTTCTATTCTCGGGACGAGAATGCCGTTAGGCTAAAAAAGGAAGAGACAGTAACCTCTTCCTTTTTTTGTATATTATCAATTTAATATAGAGTAGCTTGTAAAAAAATTAAGACCAAGTAGTTCTTATGCGAGCAACTTCTTTGTCATCTTGAGTTGTGATGCTCTGAAGTGCAATATTACCATTAATTTGAGTAGTTACTGTTATAGTATCAGTAAGAAAAGTTTCATTTTTGAATTGAATTTCAATTTCTTTCAATTCTTTGTTGAGAGACCAGGCATGATTAAAACCTTCATAAGCCCAAAGAAAATAAACAGAATTGTTTACATGATTATTGGTATCTATATTATGGATATAGACAGGGAATTGTTTAACAACATGAGGAGTTTCAATATCTGGGATTTTTGAGAAATTTGTTTCAATGGCAAACTCTTCCAGACATTCAAGATGAGGCATATACTCTTTAATTGATACAGGTTTATGCGTGTCTAGTGTGATAGTTACCCATTGAGTAGCAGCTTGAATTGCAATTTTATCATTATTATGGACGCAAAAATCACGTCTGCAAGCAATTCTTTTAAGGTGAGATGGCCATGATTCGATTGTGATAGTGTCACTCCATGAGGGCATCTCGTTTATCTTTATATGATAGTGGGTTAAAATCCAGCCAAAATTATGCGATTTACAGTATTCATATCCAAAGTTATATTTCGCAGCATGCATATCTGCCATGTCTTGAAAAAATTCTAAGAGTGACAATAGCTTAAGCTTTGAATTAACATCGGAATTGTAACTTTTAATCGTATAATCTTGGCTGAATTTATCCACAATTTATCTCGATTTTTTATCTTACTTGTTGAATGCCGTCAACTTTCCACATTGAGAATTTGTTATCACGCACAAAGTGCCATAATTCTGTAATGTTAGATTGTTCGCCTTCTTCATATAAAAGAGCGGTAAAGTAAACAGAAATTCTATCTTTTTCGCCATCTTTTTCAATAGCATTGATTTGAGCTGAAAGATTAAGAATTACTGTGCTTGATGGATTAGGGTTTTCAAGAGAATCCTGTTTTACAACATCATATACAGCAGAACTTGTGAAGATTTTGATATCGTCGATATCACGTTTATCCCAAGATTCTTGCATACGCACATAAGTTGCTTTTGCACCCTCCAAAAATTCAGCAGGATCAATCCCGTATGAATTTTCAGTTAATTGCTCTTGGCTTTGTGCTGATTCTGTTGGTTCAGATTTTAAGTTATTCCAAGCGTTATTTAGAGTGCTTTTTTGTTGTGAGTAGTTGTGTGTTTGAGCTTGTTGTTGTGTACTATTGTCTTTTTTTTTAGAAAATGATGAGAAGAGACGGAAACCAAAGTATACAAGTAAGCCGATGATTATAATATCTAAAAATCCACCACCGCCCGGAAGTCCGCCAAGCATAGAACCAAGGAAAGTACCGGCTAGAAGTCCGCCGAATAAGCCGCCCATCATACCAAAACCGCTTCTTCCTGCTGTAGCAGTTGCAGCACCAGCACCGGTAGCGTTGGTAGTGTTTCTGTTAGTTTGGTTTACTGATGAAGTTGAACCGGTTGAAGGCGCTTTAGGAGCAGAAGTAGAGAAAGATGGTTTACTGCCGAAAGATTTTGAACCGCCAAAACGTTTTGCGTCAGCAAGTTCAGCCATTGAAAAAACTAAAACAGCGATGAAAGCTAAAAGTATGCTAAGATGTTTCATTTATATTCCTTTTAAATGTATAAGTAAACTGGAAAGAATTTAGTTGTCTTTTAAGAATTTGTCAAGATAGAAGAAATAAGTAGTGGTGTAAAAATACCAAAAACTTTGAGAAAATAATAACTATAAAAGATTTCAAGAAAATATACAATATTGATAATAAATTATTTTTAGTTATAAAAAGCACTTGCAATAGCAAAAAAAATAGGTTACTTATGGAGAACGTTAATTATTTTTGGTTAACGTTGGAAAAAATTGTACGATACGGTTTTTACTTGCGACTACAATTTTTTTTTGTAATTGGGGAGGTTTATGTGCAAAAGTTGCGCATAAATTAGGGATTAACTTCTAACCGCACGAGGCATCGGGTATGGGGGAAGTACACAACAATTCTACGCAAACATGTAAGAAAAAATCTTGCATTTGCGGGCTGGCACCATTTTTATTGGGCTTAGTTGTGGCAATGTTATTTGGGTGGTACGCCTACCCTTCGATTATGTATACCAGTAGCGAGCAACCTATAGCTTTTAACCACGTAGCACACGTGGAAAATGCAGGTATGGCTTGCGCTGACTGTCACTTCATTCGTGAAGACGGAACTTTTAGCGGACGTCCAACAACAGAGAGCTGTGCATCTTGTCACTCTACTGCTATTACGGAAGATCCAGAAGAAATTCGCTTTGTAGAAGAATATGTGGACGCAGGACGTGAAATTCAAGATGAATGGCTCATCTACGCAAAACAGCCTGATAACGTATTTTTCCCGCATGCGGCACACTCAATTGAGAACTGTGCACGTTGTCATGAGTACGTGGAACCAGTTTTTGAAACGGAAGCAATGCTTTGTAACACCTGCCATATAGATGTTGCATCAACAGAAACACCGCCTGTGTATCAACAAAATGTGCTTTCTACGTATTCCAGCGAAATAATGATGATGTGGGAATGTGAAGAATGTCATGCACTTCCCGGGCACAGATTTGGCGCGGCAAATGCAAGTAACGCTTGCTTTGTGTGTCACAAATAGAGGGAGTAGAGTATGTTAGACAGACGCAGTGTTTTGAAAATCTTGGGTGGTGGCGTAGTCGGAACTTTATTGACTCCCGCCCCATGGAAACTTTTATATGATGCAGCTTACTGGACTCAGAACTGGTCATGGATACCACGCTTAAAGTATGGTGAAAATGCCTATGTTCCTACAGTAAGTAAGCTTTGTCCATCAGGCGTTGGTATGCTTGTGCGTACGGTTAATGGCAGACCTGTTCGTACACTTGGTAACCCTGATAATATTCTTAGTCAAGGCGGAATCACAGCTCTTGCGGCAACTCAAACGCAATTAGCATGTGCTCCTAGCCGTGTTACAACTCCATTAAAACGTTCAGCTGACGGCGCTTATCTTTCTATTTCGTGGGAAGAAGCAATGCAAGTTCTTACTGATAAAGTAAAAGCTGCTGAAGGTAATGTTGCAGGTGTAACTAGCGACTATACAGGTAGTGTTAAAGATCTTTTCTCAGCTTTCTTATCAAAATTAGGCTCAGCTGATTTCTACCTTATGCCAAGCGAAGAGCAAAATGCTCAGCAAGCTTGGGAAAACATGGGCGGAAAAGGAAGATTTGGTTACAATGTGAAAGACGCTGATTTCATTTTCTCAGTAGGTGCTAACTACTTAGAAAACTGGGGTCCTGTTGTTTACAACCGTAAAGACTACGATAGCAAACGTCCGACAAATGGTGAAAGCCAGCTTACATTAGCTTATGCCGGACCAAGCCAAACAAATACAGCTGCATGTTCAGATTTCTATCTTCCATGCAAAGCTAATTTTGAGTACGCTTTATTATTAGGTATTGCACACTTACTTATCCGTAATGGTGCAAAATCTTACTTCACTGGCTTTAGTGAATTTGCAAGCCTTAGCGCGGATATGACTCCGGAAACAGTTGAAAAAATGACTGGTGTGCCGGCGGCAAAACTTGTCCAAGCTGTAGAAGCTTTGAAAAAAGCGAAAAAACCGCTTGTTATAGTAGGTAGTGAAAGCGGCAACATTGGTGTAATTTCAATGATGGCCGGTATTGCTTGTAACCTATTATTATCAGATACTTATAGCTCAGATGCTGGTCAGTTAGTAGGTTTACCGTTCTCTAAAGCTGCATTTGATGAAAGTGCTAGTTATTCAGAATTGTTAAAGCGTGATTTTGTTGCATATGCACAATCAGTTGCTGATGGAACTAAGAACGCTCCAAAAGTTCTTATGGTTCACGAAGCAAACCCAGTATATGCACTTCCTAAAACAGCTAAAGTAAACGAGCTCATCGAAAAAGCTGAATGTGTTGTCTCATTTAGTACTTTCATGGACGAAACTGCTTCTAAAGCTGATTTAGTATTACCATTAACTATGGACTTCGAACGCTTTGATGACGTTGAAACTCCATACGGTAGCGGATTTGTAAACTATTCAGCAGGTCAACCTGCTGTGCCGGCACCGTATGAAGCTAGAGCAGCAGCAGATATCGTTCTTGCTCTTGCTAAAAACGTTGGAAAAGATTTCCCAATAGCTAATGCGGCTGAACTTATCGCTACTAAAGCTGATAAGCTAGGCGCAGATATGGATAGCCTTTTAGAGGGTGAAACATTTGTAAGTGAAAAAACAACAAACTTGTCCGTTTATCATTTCAATATTGAATTACTTTCTAAAGGTAGTATCGAACCTAATAAAGGTTTATTAGTAAGCGTTCAATCAGTGCGTGCTTTTGGTACACCAACAACTGGTATACCACCATTCTCAACAAAACTTCTTACAAATGATCAGTTAGTTGGGAAATATATGGTAGCACAAATGAACTCTGCAACAGCGAATGAGCTTAAATTAAAAGCTGGTCAAAAAGTAAAATTAAGTAACGAATTTGGCGAAGTTGTTGTGCTTGTTTCATTGTATGAAGGCGTACAAAATAATACTTTATTGCTACCTTTGGGTCTTGGGCATACCGCTTTTGATGCGTTTAGTCAAAACAAAGGCGAAAATGTTATGAATCTTACAGGTGTAGCAAGAGAGCCTATGACTAATGCTTTAGTGCTCGCACCTATGTACGTAAGCGCGCAAAGGGTATAGGGGAATATTATGGCTAGTCCTGTAGAATTAAATATGAAATGGGGTATGGTTATCGACCTTGATAAGTGTACAGGCTGTGGTGCTTGTATGGTATCTTGTCAGGCTGAAAATAACCTTGCACCTGAAATTGATGCAAGTAACAAGCTTCGCTCTATGACTTGGATGCTTGTATATAGAATGACAAATGGTAAAAGCTTCCCTGATAACGAAGTAGCTTATCTTCCTCGTCCATGTATGCAATGCGGTAAACCATCTTGTGTATCAGTTTGCCCTGTTATTGCAACTGATAAACGCGAAGAAGGTGGAATTGTTAGCCAAGTAACACCACGTTGTATTGGTTGCCGTTACTGTATGGCTTCATGCCCTTACCACGCTCGTTACTTCAACTGGTTTGACCCTAAATGGGAAGGCGATTTAGCTCAAACTCTTACACCTGACGTTTCAACTCGTCCTCGTGGTGTAGTAGAGAAGTGTTCTTTCTGTCACCACCGTTGGATGGCGGCTAAAGATAAAGCTCGTGCAGAAGGTCGTGACCCTTGGAAACTTGATGAAACTGATTACGTAACTTCATGTACACAAGCTTGCCCAAATGGTGCTATCACCTTTGGTGACTTGTTGAATGAAACACATAAAGTATACGAATTGGCTCATTCTGAAAATGCGTTCAGATTACTTGAACGTCTTGGAACAGATCCTCAAGTTTACTATTTATCAAAACGTGAATGGGTACGTCGCCTTGGCGATAATTATCTTCCTAACGAACAAACAGGTGAACCATTAGGATCGCTTGTAGGTTCAGGACATTAAGAGGTTAAATTATGGCTAATTACCACAAACCAATTGATGCAGATTACTTTCCAGAAGGTTGCACACGTTGTTCTTTCACACAATTCTCATTGTGGATGGCAGCTTTAGGTGGCGTTTTCCTTTGGGGCTTGTATGCTGCATTCATAACGCTTGCGAATGGATTGGGTGTAACCGCTCTTGACGACTATTTCGGCTTTGGTCTTTGGATTACTTTTGACCTTGCTGTTATTGCTCTTGGTGCCGGCGCATTCTTTACATCATTGCTTCGTTATATACTTAATATTGATGAGCTTAAAAATATCGTAAATCTTGCGGTTGTTATTGGTTTCCTTTGTTATTCAGGTGCTATGTTGATCTTGGTGCTTGATATTGGTCAACCAATTCGTGCTTGGTTTGGTTACTGGTATCCGAACGTTCACTCCATGCTTACAGAAGTTATTTTCTGTATCACATGTTACTGTATCGTTCTTATTATCGAAACTACTCCTTTGACACTTGAAAACCGTCAATTCATGAAAAACAAATTTATCGCTGCTTTAGCGCATAACTTCCACGTTTTCATGCCTTTATTTGCCGGTATTGGTGCGTTCTTATCAACATTCCACCAAGGTTCACTCGGTGGTATGTACGGTGTGTTATTCGGACGTCCATATGTTTACCGTGAAGGTTTCTTTATTTGGCCTTGGACATTCTTCCTTTTCATTATGTCAGCTATAAGTGTTGGACCTATGTTCACAACTTTAGTTGCAGCTACTATGGAAAAATTGACAGGCAAAAAATTAGTTTCTTGGGATGTAAAACAACTGCTTGCTAAAATTGGTGGCACAATGCTTCTTATTTATGCAATCTTTAAGTGTATCGACAGTTATGCTTGGGTAGTAGGTCTTCTTCCACGTGAAGGTTTAACTTTCAACCAAATGTTCTACGGAAACATCTATGGTGTATGGTTATTCTGGCTTGAGCACGCTCTTGCAATTATTCCTGCTGTTATGCTTCTTATCCCATCAGTAAGACAAAATCCTAAATACTATTACGGGCTCTTTATTGCAGCTTGTACCGGTATAGTTATCAACCGTTATGTATTGACTGTACAAGGGCTTGCAGCTCCTGTAATGCCTTTCGATACATGGAAAACTTACAATCCTAACTGGGTTGAGTGGGCAGCATCATTCTTGGTTGTATCCTATAGCGCAATGATTATATCAGTGTTCTATCGTTACTTCCCAATGTTCCCACAAGAAAGAGAACTTAATAAGTAATTTTTCTGAATAGAATAAGTTTCTAAGAGGGAAAGAATCCAAGTTTTTATAGCTTAGATTCTTTCCTTTTTTTACGTCTTACAGCCGTATCTATATTCTAAAATTACGCAATAAGAATAAGTGAACTGCAAGCTATAAGTTATAGTAAATGTAACACTAATGAGTAAAAGAAAATTCTTTCTCATAAAGCTGGTTAGATGCTAAAGGCGAGCTTGGATAAAGATAAGAGTGAAAATCATTGCATCTTGAAAATTATAGATGTAGACATTAAATAAAAAAAGGCCATAGATAATGACCTTTTCTCGGGAGGAGAATGCATAAAAAATATGCATCTTCATTTTCAATACACTATGCTTTTACGGCTCAATGAAAAAGCGTGTATCGAAATATTGTAAATTATTTATTGCATTATAGTACAAGGCTCTGTTGCACTTAGCACTAATGCTTTATCGAATTCGTGTGACTGTAAAACAGCTTCAACACCTTTTAGTGCAGCATCTGAAATGGAGTCCATAATTTCACTATATTGTGGTACAGCGATTTGTGGCAACATGTTTACGATGTTATTTTGTTCAAGAAGAACAATAAGGAGTTGAACCGATTTTCCTAGATTACCAAGAGAATCTGACAAATTTTTTCTTATATCTTCATTAATTGCAGATGGTGAATATACATCTTTATTACCTATTAAAGTAAACAGATTTTGTTCTTCTGCGCTCAAATAAAAATTATTATGATCTAATTCGTAGTTTTTCATAACTGCTCCCTTTGTTATTATTTAGTAAGCAAGTTATGTGCCAAGATAAATTAAGTGTGTCTTTATAAGTGTATTCATGAAAATATGGCAAATTTTTCCTAGTCATGATGTTTTTTTGACAGTTGAAGTTGGGAAAATTTTTCCTAGTGGAAGTATATGCAGGCTAAAATTTCATAGTAAGTTCCTATAAATCTTCGTATGTCTATTATTTGACGCTAGAGAAATCTTCGTGAATTAGCATGACAGATTGCAATTGCAAGCGCATCAGTTGTATCAAGTACCTTAGGTAGTTCTTTTTGATTCAAAAGAGTTTTTACCATAAACGCAACTTGAGTTTTATCAGCACGTCCATTTCCTACAACAGCCTGCTTAACTTTAGTCGGTTCGTAATCATAAACAGGAATATTGTACTGCATGCAACAAGCAAGTGCAATTCCACGGGCTTGACCAAGCTTTAAAGCAGACAAAGCATTTTTTGCGACAAATATTTGTTCAATAGCTGCTTCTTGCGGTTGATATGATTTACAAATTTCGCTTAAAGCATGAAAGATATAAGAAAGTCTAGAGTTGAAATCTGCTTTAGGGTTTTTAATCGCACCACAATCAACTAAGCTCAATATGCCTGATTTTTCAGATATTATCCCCCAGCCTGTTACTGTAGAGCCAGGATCAATTCCTATAATTGTTTGATTTATTAGATTATTTTTCATTCTTCTATATTATTAAATATTTTTTTAAATTTTTTTTAGGAAAATTAGGAATACGGGAAGTATTTGTATCTGTCAAGGATTTTTATCTATTTGATATAATTGAAATAAATTATTTTCCATAAGAAATACAAAACCTTGTCAAGTAGGTAGAGTGCGTTTGTGTGCGTCTGGTCGCGGGTAGACAGAACGAGGTTAAAAAGAGGGTGTATAAGACAAAAAAAGGAGGAAGACATGAGTGAGAATACATCAAGTGTAGAATCGAATTGTTTTATTTCCGATGAAAAAATTCAAAAAAAAGAAGGGGCTACAGAAGAATATGTATATCCTGAAAATTTTGAGTTGGCATACAAACATTTAGCTTGTGTAGAGGGTGGACTGGCGGACCATAAAAGCGATCCGGGCGGAGTTACTAAATATGGTGTTTCGTTAAGATTTCTTGAAGACTACGAAAGAACTAAACAAGGGAGAAAAGTTCTTACAGAAGTTAAAATTTTTTCTGTCAATAGGCGTTCAATTGTTGAAATGACTAAAGAACAAGCAAAACGTATCCTTTATAATGCTTTTTGGCTTTCACCAAAAATATATAAACTCCCCTTATATTTATCAATAATTACGTATGATTATGCAGTAAATAGTGGTTCATTTTATGGTGTAAAAGTTCTTCAAAAAGCAATTGGAACAAAAATTGACGGTGTAATCGGGAATGATACTCTTACAAAAGCATTTCAGGCTGATATAGAAAAATCTGCAAAGCTAATGCTTGAAGAACGCGCTAAATATTATATGCGTTTGTGTCAGCAAAAGCCAAAGTTAAAAGTATTTCGTCGTGGTTGGATAAATAGAATTGAAAAGCTTACAGAGTATATTAATAGACTTTTTAAATCGTACAAAGCAAAAAAATTAGATGCTGATATTCGTTTAGCATTTGCAAATAAAATCAAATAGGAGAAATTTATGTTAGAAAAAATTACAGAAAATTGGGAATTATTTTTGTCAGTTATTATTTCAATTTGTGCATTCGTAGCTGTTTTTTTGTCAGCACCAACAGATACGAGTTCTTCAATTTATAAAATGATTTATAATATCATAAATTATTTAGCATTTAATATTGGTAAAGCCGAAAATGCAGATGATGCTGATAAAAAATAGAAAAAATTCATAATTCATAATTTTAAGGAGCTTTTATGGAGGTTTTTACTAAAGTATGCTTATCACTCCTTAGTTTATTTGAAAGGGTACTAAAGTATGTTGAAAAAAAATCTATTGAAAAACAGCGTGATAGTATTAGTTCTGATGCTTCAAGGATGCTCGTGGATAAGTTCAGAGGGGAAAATAGTGAATCACCTCCCACCGTTGCCAATTCTAAAATCAAGCAAGGTAGTGATACTTGATGATGTTAAAGGTGTATGGATGGATGAAAGAGATGCTGCTACGCTCTTTAACTTTATTGATAATATTGAAATGTTGATGCTTGAATAGATGTAAAAATGTAAAAATATAGTCAAAAAGCCTTTTAGCAAAAGAGGTTTACTATGGAAAATCAAGACGTTTTAGTAAATGCTTTATTACTTGTAAATTCATGTATTATGTCAATAATTGCATATTTTCTTAAGGAGTTAAAAAAGAACTTTGAAAAAAGGCTTGATGCTACAGATGAAAAAATTGAAACAATAAAGGAGAAATATGTTTCAAAAGAATTCTGTTCTTATCACCGGCAGTTTATAATAGAGCATAATAAAAAAATTGCTCAGGGTGAGGATATCTATGGAAAATTCAAATGCTTGGAACAAAGAAAAGGCTATTGAAAAACTCTTAGAAATAGTTGAAAAAGGCTCAAATCACGAAAGGTTGGCAGCAATTAGACAACTGAATCTTTTATTAGGACTAAATACCTCACAGCAGCTTGAAAACGCAGAACAACTCGATGGTAAAATCCTAATAGAATTGGTTAATTCAAAAGAAGATAAAAATCATGAAAGCTGTGAATGTGATAAGTTGCCTGATAAATTTGAAAACATAAAAAATACTTTAAATCAATAACTATTTGTTAAAAGGCGGATAATATGCCTAAAATGATGAGAAAAATAGCATTTGCTAGTGCATTTTCTGATTTATTTTCGCCTTATCGCTATAAAATTTTTTACGGTGGTAGAGGAGCTGCAAAGTCATGGCATTTTGCAATTGCATTAATTATTCTTTCTACACAGAAAAAAATACGTATTCTTTGTGCTAGAGAGTATCAATCGAGCATTTCTGAGTCTGTTCATAAGCTACTTGTTGATACTATTTATCGAATGAATCTTGAAAATTTTTTTATAATTCGTGAAAGAAAAATCTTATGTACAAATGGCTCAGAGTTTTTGTTTCATGGACTTCATCATGATATCAATAAAATAAAATCTCTTGAAAATATAGATATTTGCTGGGTAGAAGAAGCTCATAGTGTAACTCGTAATTCATGGGAAGTGTTAATACCAACCATAAGGAGTGAAAAATCTGAAATTTGGATTTCATTCAATCCGTATTTGGAAAAAGATGAAACTTATCAAAGATTTATTAAAAACAAACAAGAAGACAGTTTAATAAAAAAAGTTTCCTTTAGGGATAATCCATGGTTTACAAAAGTGCTTTATAAAGAAATGATAAATTGTAAAAAAAATGATTATAACGCCTATTTAAATATCTGGGAAGGTGAGTGCTTAGCCCATACAAATGCACAGATATTTAAAGATAAATATGAAGTAAAGGAATTTAAAACTCCATTAAATATAAAATTTTATCATGGTGTAGATTGGGGATTTTCAAACGATCCCACAGTTCTTATTCGTGCATTTATTCTTTCTAATCATTTATATATTGATCAAGAAGTATATGCAAATAACATAGATATAGATAACATTCCACAGTTATTTGATTCAATTGAAACAAGCAGAAAATCAGAAATACGGGCAGATAACTCACGTCCTGAAACTATAAACTATTTAAAAAGACAAGGATTTAATATTTTAGCAGCATCAAAGTGGGCTGGATCGGTTATTGATGGGATAAGTATATTAAAGAGCTTTGAAAAAATTATAATTCATCCACGCTGTAAAAACACAATTTATGAAGCAATGAATTATTCGTATAAAGTAGATAAAAACACCTCAGAAATTTTACCTATTATACTTGATAAAGACAATCACTGTTTTGATGCTTTAAGATATGCTCTTGATACGTATATTCGAGGTAAAAACAGTATGAAATTTAAAAGATAAAATTATATTAAATACTTTATAAACCATAAGTAAGTCTTATTTTTAGGAGTTCAGATGAAATTTAAAAAAAGTGAAGAAAATAACTACTCAAATATGTGCGATATTACAAGATTTTATCATGCACAGAGTATGAATTCAGAAGAAAATTGTTATGCCTTAGATAATGCACTACCTGATACTTTTTTTGACTTGCTTGGAAGTATGCCAAATTCTAAAAGTGGTTTTTTAGGATATCCTCTTCTTCAACAAATAGCCCAAAACCCTCTTATAAGTGCAGGAGTTGAAACTTTAGCTGATGAAATGACGAAAAAATTTGTTGAATTAAGTTACACATCAGAAATTAAAAAAAATGAAGTAGGAATATCAAATTCAAACAAATTAATAGAATTTATAAGAATAGATTTGAAAAAATTTGATATACAAAATTTATTAAGAAAAGCAGCTGAAATGATAGGATATTACGGTGGGTGTTTAATCTATATTGATACAGGTACTCCAGAAAACTTACTAAATTCACCGCTTATTTTAGATTCAGTTACATTCCCAAAGAATAGTTTAAAAAGATTTCATATTATTGACCCAATAAATTGCTCTCCAGGAAGGTATAATTCGATTAACCCACTAAGTAAAGACTATTTTATGCCTTCTACGTGGTTAGTTTCAGGTAAAGAAATCCATGCATCTAGATTTTTATATTTTTCAGGTAAGGATGCACCATTATTATATAAACCATCTTATAACTTTTTTGGAATTCCGTTAGCTCAACTAGCGTGGGAGTATGTTATGCACTTTACAAAAAGTAGAGATGCAGCCGCTAGACTACTAACAAAATTTTCACTTACTGCCCTTAAAACAAATATGTCAGGAGCTTTAGCAGGTGAAGGCACCAGTTCTCTAGAAGCACGATTAAGCTATTTTGTGGAAAAACAAAATAATAATGGTATCTTTGCACTTGATAAAGAACAAGAAGAGTTAGTTAAATTGGATACCTCTTTATCAGGTACAACTGAAATAGTTCGTCAATCATTAGAAATGATTGCAACAGTTTTTAGAATTCCTGCAGTTAAGTTACTCGGAATTTCACCAAGTGGTTTCAATGCAACTGGGCAAAGCGATATTCACAACTTTTATGACTACTGTACTTCAATGCAAGAAAAACAACTATCAAGCAATTTAAAAAAAATTATAGAATTATTACAAATTAATAGCTTTTCAATGATTGACAATAACCTTTCATTTAAATGGGTTGCTTTAGCAGATAACGAGATAAGAAATGAAACTGAAATTAATCAAATTAAATCTAATATTTTAGTAAATTATGTAGATAAAAATATTCTTACAAAGGAAGAAGCTCGAAACTACCTAATGCAAGACTTAAATTTTGGGACTTTAAAGGTATAAAATTGACAAACTACTAGGAGAAGATATGAAATTTGCTTTAGATACTAAAAGAAAAATAGATGAAAACGGCTTCTTGCATGTGGGTTTAAGTAATATTAGTAAAGAGTGTGTAAGTCCATATTATGGTTATGAAATTCCTAATTATAAGGCTTTAGAGTTATCAGCAAATAAGGTATATTATGCATATAGAAGTGCATATGAGTTAAACTTAGCAGTTGATACATTTAATGGATTGCCTCTTCTACGAGGGCACTACATTGAACATGCACAAAAACCACAAAAAGAGCATAGAGTAGGTTCATTGGGGACTGATTGTTGTTTTAGCGAACCATATTTGCAAAACAGCATAATTGTAACAGACGCAGAAGCTATAAGAAAAATTGAAAGTGGTGAAAGAGTTGAATTATCAGCTGCTTATGCGTATGAACCGATTTTAGAAAGCGGTATTTTTAATGGACAAAAATATGATTTTTTGATGACAAATATACGTGGAAATCATGTGGCATTAGTTGAAGAAGGTCGGGTTGGGGCGGATGTAATAGTTGCGGATAGTAATACTATAAATAAAAAAGAATTAAATCAAATGGATAGCTCTGAAAAAGATGCAGTAGTTGAATTAGAAAAAATAAATGATGAAAATGAAAAAAGCCTAGAAGATTTATTTTATGAACTTTCAAATTTAGTTAATGACTTTAAAAGTCTTCTGGCAAATTATGAAAATCAAAGTAATTGCATTAATTCTGAGCTAAATTCAAATAATAAGAGCGATGATTTAACTAAAGCCTTTGATAATAATTCTAACAAAATACGTACAAAAGATATTGAAAAAACAGAAAAAGTCATACGCGAAGAACTAGCTATTCAATATAAAGAAATGCAGCACGCTATTACAAAATGCCTTCCTTTTACAGGAACAATGGATATGTTTGCCTTTGATAGTGCAGAGGATATTTACCTTCATGCATGCAATATTCTTAATGTGACTGCAACTAAAGAAAGTGCTGAAGATGTTATTCAAGCTTTAATAAAAAATCAAAATATACAACAATCTTGGCAAAATAAAAGAGTATTTCGCTCAAGATTTGATTAATTAATGCTGATTTTATAAATCTAAAAAATTCTTTTTATAGGAGTATTCTATGAATAATTCAACTTTTCAAAGAAAAATGAATTCTTTTCCAGAAATTGGCATTGAAGGTGGAAGGATTATGACAAATCCGATAGTTTATTATTGTAAAGCTTTAGTCGCTTTAGATAAAATTCTATGTGGAAACTTTGTTTGGCGTAATGGAGAAGGAGTAAATAAAAGTGGCAGTGGTAAACCTCTTGGAGTTGCGCTACCAATTTCAACTTATTATAATCATGATTCTTTTTCTTCTGCGAGTAACTCAATTGAGGCTAACGAATACTTATCAGTTTGTTTAAAGGGTGACCTGTTTGCTACAAGTAATAATGATGCTGAAGTTGGAGAAAAGGTTTATGCTAACTTACTAGATGGTTCTATCAATACTGCAGTAGCAGGAAGTAGCTTAGAAAATTTTATAGAAACTGATTTTTATGTTGTTTCAGGTGGGAATAGTGGAGAGCTGATTGTTATTTCAAATTGGTTGTAATTTTTTATACTTATAAATATGAGGTAGTATATGAATAAAATTGACTTTAATAATGAGATTAAATATTTGGCCAACTCGAAAGATGTTCACCTCTACAATCCAAAAGGATGGATTGAAAATGGTAGAAATGTTGATTCTAATGGAAATGAAATATCTAATAATTATAATAAAATAGCACTAGATACAAATTTAATTACTCAAGCTAACGTTACAGTTCCATCTGCACTTTTAGGCTATTGGGATCCAAAAGCAATTGAAATTTTAACAAAAAAAAGAAGTGCTCGAGATATGTTTCCTGAGGTAAAAAAAGGTAATTTTTCATCTTCACAGATTCATTTCAGAACTAATGAAGTAATTGGTTCTACAGCACCATATTCTGATTTTGCTAACAATGGTAATGCAAATTTAAATTATAATTTTCCATTTAGAGATGTGTATAGATTTCAAACTCTTATTTCTATTGGCGATTTAGAAGCTGAGATAGCCGGTGAAGCGCAAATTGCTTTAGTCGCAGATAAGCAAAGAGCTGCTACATCGATGCTAGATATTGATGCAAATAGATTTTATCTTCTTGGTGTAGAAGGTAAACAAATATTTGGTATATTGAATGATCCATCATTACCAGCGGCTATTTCACCTATTTCTCATGAAGGTAAAGTGTTGTGGAGCGATAAAAACACTAAAGAAAAGTATGAAGATATTCTTAAACTATTTGAAGAACTTGTAAGCAATATGGGCGGGCATGTAAATGCACAGTTTCCTCTTGTTTTAGCTTTGTCACCATCTTTAAATGTTATGCTTGGCTCTGCAACAGATTATAACGTTTCAGTACTTGATATGCTTAAAAAGTACTTTACAAGTCTTAGAATCGTTGTAGTTCCTGAGTTACTTGCTCCTGATGGTACACAAACAGTTTGTTTTTATCCTGAAGAAATATTAGGTCAGTCAGTAGGGGAGTGTGTAGCACCTGAAAAGTTTAGAGCCTATCCTCCATTTAGACAAGAAAGTTCATTAACTCAAAAGCTTGCAGCTTCAACCGCCGGTGCAGTAATATATCATCCACTTGCTTTTGTTCGTATGACAGGAATGTAATGTTTTATGCATTTTACTAAAATATCTCTTAAAAAATCTCATAAACCAAAAATTCATACAAAATTCACATACAAATCATAAATTGAGGTAACTATGCCTAAAAAAATTAGTTCAGTCGCTAATAGTCTCTATGTTTTTTATAATTCTCCACATTCTATTAAATTTACAATCTCTTCAGAAAAATACGTAATTATAAATGGTTGCCCTGTTTCCGATATCTATACTCCTAGTGGAAGTAAATACTTATACGGTAAATTTGGAATTACAGAAATTTCTGAAAGCGACTGGAACGAGGTTTTACGTCTATATTCTCAAATGTCTATTTTTGAATCTAAAAGAATTTTTGCAGCTTCTTCAATTCTTGATGGTAAAAGTCAAGCAAAAGAACTTGAAAGTCAATTGAACGGATTTGAACAAGCAAGTATTTTATCAAGTCATTCTAAACCTATCGAAAAGTTGATATAGATTAGCATCTTCTAGCTCATATTAGTAAGGAGTGATAAATGATTGATTTTCAAAAGTTTAGAGAAAAGAATCCTAGATTTTCATCAGTAAGCGATTATCAGCTAGAAAGTCAGTATACAATCTCAGTGTATCTGCTTGAAAATATAGATAAAGATTCTTATTCAGTAGAGAAATATAACTTGCTTATTGAATTAATGATGTGTCATCTCCTTACTTTACAAATAAGAGGTGATGATGTTGTTGGAAATATTACAAGTGTTTCAGCAGGAAGTATAAGTACAAGTTTTAGTGGAATTTCTTTAGAGAATGAAGCGTGGCTAAATCAAAGTCAATACGGAATGACTCTCTATCAACTTATACGTAAAAAGAATTATGCCAAGTATTTTGCATAAGAGGAGGAATCTTGAACTTAGCTGAAATTGCTCTGAACTCTTTTTGTATTTTTGGAAAAAATGAAGAAGTAGAGCTGTATCAGTCAGCGGGTGAAATAAATCATAACGGTCTGATAACAAAGCTTTATTATCCTTCAATTAAACTGAATTGTCATATACAGCCTGAATCAATTGGGAAGCTTGAATATAAAGAAGCTAGAGATGTAAGTAGTTATATTAGTAGATTTTATTATAGTTGTAGTCAAACTGCACTCTCATCTTTAGATTCAATACGCGGATCAAATGGCGATTTATTTAAATGTAAAGATGGTACAATTTGGCTACTAACCGAAATTATTGATGATTTTTCTAGCGACAATGACTTTTCTTCATGGCAGTGTGCTCGTGGGATTTTACAAAAAAAAGATTTTGAAATCGTGATAACTGACCAAATTACAACATAAAAATGATGAAAAGAGGTGTAGTATGTCTTATAAAACGCAAGAAGCTGTTAATGTATATGATACTGAAGGATATGACTTTAAAGGTGCTGTTCTAAAAGAAGAGGATGGAGTCATAGATGAGTTATTACTTCTTGAAGGATTTCATTCTTTTATTAGATTATTCACAAGTCTTGAAAATGATGAAATTTATTTAGGATATCAAAATAATATAAAAACACCTCAAAGCCAGTCATACGCATTATATTTTATTAAAGAATCTAAGGTGTTGGGGTCAAATATAAGAAGAACACATACTTTTTCTCTAAAAAATTCCGAAAATTCAAATACAACTACTGATGAAGAAAGAAGCTACACGCTAAATGAAGCCACAATTCAAGTCAATGTATATGCAAAAACAGAATATAAAGCACATTCAATAATTTCAAGTATAACTCATTACTTTAAAGATTTGATGGGAATAGATTTTTTCAACAAAAAATCAATTTTTCCTCTCTATAGTAATAAAATTGAAAACATTACAGATATTGATGAATCTCATCAATATTTAGAGTGTTTTACAAATACTTTTGTAGTTTCATTTTGGTCAATGTACTCACAACCAGTTGAAACATTTAGTTCAATTAATGCATACGTAGAAAATATAGATGTTCATCATTGTGAGTAAATTTTGTATAATATCTTAAAAATGGAGTTCTTATGCCAATAAGTGCAAGTCAAATAGTTCAAGTAAATCCAAGGCTTTTACAAGCTGGAGGAAGTGATCTTGAATTTAATGGTCTTTTATTATCAAAGTCAGACGAAATTCCTGTTGGTTCAGTTCTTGCTTTTGCAGAACCATCAAATATTGCAGACTATTTTGGAGCTGATTCAATAGAAGCAAAACTTTCTGATGTTTATTTTCTTGGTTATACAAATTCTTTTGCTAAGCCAAAAGCAATGTATATTACTCGTAGAATTGACGTACCAGTATCGGCTTGGATTCGTGGTGGAGAAATTGAAATCAATATTTATGATTTTAAAATGCAAGCAGAAACTTCCTTTGAACTTCGATTTGCTGGAGAAAGCATTACAGTTGAAAGTTTAGATTTCTCAACAGTAAATACATGGAGTGATGTAGGCGTTATATTACAAGATGCTATTCATACTCAAGGAGCAGAAATAATTGATTTTTCAGAAGCGGTAGTTACTTACTCTAGCCTTTATAATTCTTTTAAAATTTCTTCTGGACTTAAAGGTAGAGATTCAAGTGTATTTCATTGTTCTGGAGCTTTGGCAAAAATATTAAAACTTGATGAAGAATCAGGAGCGATTTTATCACAAGGTTCAGATGAACTTTCGGCTAAAGAAAACATGGAAAATATTTTGGATGTAACTCAAAACTGGGTTAATTTTACAACTTCTTGGATGCCAACTAAAGAAGAAGTTCTTGATTTTTCAACTTGGGCTAGTTCAAAAAACGTTGCCTATTTGTTTTTGTATTCCGATAATGATTCTAAATTGTTACAGTCTAATTCAGAACAAACAATAGCGTTTGCGATCCGTGAACAAAATTTATCAAGTGTTGCCGGACAATATTCTGGGCTTGAATATTCAGCTTTTCTCATGGGTGTAGGTGCGTGTATTGACTGGAATCGCATTCAAGCTACCATAACAACAGCATTTAAATCTCAAGAGGGTTTGCCGGCAGTTGTTGAAAATTCAACAGATGCACTTAATCTTATAAGTCAAGGAATGAATTTTGTAGGGGATTATGCAACTAGAAATGATAACTTTATCTTCAATTATCCCGGACAGATGTTCGGAACCTATAAATGGATTGACACATATTGGAATGCAATTTGGCTAAACAATGCTTTACAAGTTGCACTATTACATGGTTTATCAATGTCTCCTCGTACTCCTTATTCTGAGCAAGGGTATACTCTTGTGCGTGCATGGATGCAAGACCCTGTAAATCGAGCCTTAAAAAATGGTGTAATTGAACCGGGAATTGTGTTGTCTGAAACACAAAAAGCTCAAATAAATCGAGAGGCTGGAAAAGATATTGCAAGTGAAGTTTATGCAACCGGTTATTATATTCAGGTTCAAGACCCTGGTGCACAAGCAAGAGTAAATAGGGAAAGTCCTATTGTAAATCTTTGGTATTCTTATGGTGGTAGCATTAATAAGTTAGTTGTAGCTTCAACTGCACTTGTTTAAAAAATAAATAAGCTTAGGAGGTTGTATGACTTTTAATAATATAACAAGTTCTAACTCAAACGCTATACTAACAGTTGAAGAACTATTTCCGGCTGGCATTATTCTTGAACAGTTTTCAATGGATCAATCGATTTTGCTCGAAGAAGTTACTTTTACGGAAAGTAGAATGGGTGTTGACGGTAAAATGGCTTCTGGTTATGTGCCTTCAATTAAAACTATAACTATTCATCTAGAAGCTTCAAGTCCTTCATATCCTTTACTTTCAAAGGTTGGTGAAGTGATGAGTCAAAATAGATCTATTTACCCATGCACTTTAGTTATTACGGTGCCAAGTATAAATAAAGTTTACACTTTTTTTAATGGAGTAATGAAATCAGGTAAAATTTTTCCTGACAATAAAAAAACTTTAGAACCAGTATCATTTAAATTTGAATTTGAAGCTTTTAAAACCTCAGAGCTATAGAGGAAAAATATGCGTAAAGAGTCAGAAATAATTTTAATTGACAGAGGAAGAGAGTTACTTTTTATCATAAAAGAAATGCCGGCTAGTAAATTAGAAAAATGGCTTATGCAAGTAGTGCTTCTCCTATCAAAGTCTGAAAATCAACTTAATGAGTATGCTGATTCAAACATTATATCAAACTTATTGACAAAAAAAGGGCTCTCACTTTTATCATCAATAGACTTTAATAAAGCAGAACCACTACTAGATGAACTATTTTCATGTGTTCATCGTAAAGTAGATAATGCATTAATTGCTGTAACACCTCAAAATATAGACACTTTTATCGAAGATGTTGAAACTCTTTTTCGATTGAGATTGGAGGTGTTAAAACTAAATCTTAGTTTTTTTATACAAGAAAATCACTTAACTACGCAAAAACAGAAAACTCAAGCAGAAAATATGTTCGATATGCGAATATCTCAAGTAAACAAGCATTAGTAATTTCAAAAGGTTATGCAAGTCTAAAAGAATTAGAAAACTATTACTCATATTCAGATTTGCTTGATATGGTTGAAATAATAGTTGTCGATTCAATTAATAAAGAAATAAATAAAAAAACATAATCTCCTGAGTATAGGGTGGGCGGTAGGGGTAACTGGGAGGACTAATATGGCAGACGAAATAATTAATGAATTTGAAGATAATATACTTCTTTTATTATCTATTTTAGAAAAAATAGTGTTAAATTTTGAAAAATATACTTCGGACTTTACTAACATTAAAATTAGTAATCAAGAAGATATACACTTAACGGAAGAAGAAAATAAGCGTCAAAGTCAAGAGGATAACAGATTTAATAATACTTCTGAAATAGTAGAAGAAAATAAAACATCAGAAATTGTGAGTAAATTTGAAAATTTAGTTGCTTATTTTGATGAAATTGTATCAGTAATTACTAGTTTTGAAGTAAAAAATAACTCTAGCGAAGAGAAAAAGAATAAAATAAGTAGTGAAACATCTGAAAAAAAAATTAATTTAGATAATAATTTCAAAAGTTTTTACGCAAATCTATCAAAAACAGAAGAATCGTGTAAAAATTATCTTTCAACTGTAGTAACAAAAGGGGAAAAAATATACTCAGAGACATTCACAAGTGAAAAAAATATCTCAGAAAGTTCAGACTTTAGAAGTCATAATAACCTATCAGAAAATTTAGACTTAGTGTTTTCAGATAAAGCTTTAGAAAATCATTCAACAAACACATCAGAAGTAAGTAGCTCAAATATAAATAATTCTTTAAGTGTTTCTTCCCTGAATATATATACTCAATCAAATAACCCTGACGAGCTAGCAAAAAATACTATTGATAGTCTACAAAATGAATTTAATTCAAATCTTGTTTTATCAGCAAATACCGGTGTGAGGGTAAAAGGATGAGCCAAATCATAAATTATGTAAAAAATTATTTTTCTGACTCTGTTGAAGGTAGTTGGGATATACTTAAGGATGGCAAAAGTTTAGTTTCGTTTAAGTCATTCATATCTTTTAGCGAAGAAGGAGTCGCCCAAACCCTACAGCAGAGTATTGAAGAAAGTGGCTTTATAACAATAAATAAAGTAAGAACACCGTATAAGTTTAATGTAAAACTTGCACTTGAAGGGTTAGAATATAAACTTTCTCGAGTACTATCTATATTAGAAAGCGAATTAAATTCTGCATCTACACTTGAAATTACAACACCTTATGGAATTATGCCACCATCTACTTTAGTGGGAAAAAAAGTGTTGCGAGAATCAAAAGATGGCATAGGTATCATTATTGTCGAGCTGTCTTTTGTCGAAATTCAAATGATAAACCCTCTAAATACTTTAGAATCAAAGCTTAGCAGTAACATGGTTAAAAGACTTGATGATCTTTCTCCAATAGTTTTTGGCAAACAAAGTGTGAAAGATATAAGTAGCAAAATTCAAGAAATATTGGAGGTAGTATTTTGATAAAAGAAATTCCACTTCAACAGATTCCATCACAAAAATTTATAATCACACTTAATCATCAAAATTGTACTATTTCCTTATATCAAAAAGGGTTGCGACTTTATCTTGATTTAGTTGCTGATGAAAAAACAATTTGTTCTTCTGCTATCTGCCTAGTAGGAGTTCCAATAATCCAAAGAACTCAAGATGATTTTAATGGAAACTTAGTATTTATTTCAAAGAATTACAAGGAACAACCTAACTATCAAAATTCTGCATCTACACATTTTTTAATTTACTATACTGATGATGAAGAAGTAGCTTTTATTCAAAGGAATAATTTATGAGTAATTTTAGCCTAAAACAAATTGAAATAATTATAAGCCTAAGCGATTCAAAAACTTACTCATTTAATAATCATCCGATATCTATAAAAGTAGAAAAAGTCGGTATTCCAGATAAAAATAAAGCTTTCGTTACATTATATGGGCTAGATCTTGCGACAATGGATAAACTTACAACTTTAGCTTATAAACCGCTTGAAAATCAAAATAATAAAATAGAAATCAAAGCAGGCGATGAAAATGGTCTGGATAAAATTTTTAGTGGTGAAATTTCAATGGCTTATGCTGATTTTAATTCCTCACCTAATGTAGCATTTCATATAAAAGCAATGACAGGACTTATTCCGTCTATCACGTCTAACCCTGCAACAAGCAAGGAAGGGGTAATATCTATTTCATCAATTATTCAAGATATTTCAAAAGATTTAGGGTACACCTTTATAAATGAAGGGATAGAAGGAGTAATAAGTAATCCTTATTTGACGGGTTCACCATTTGAGCAGCTTATTCAGTTAGCAAATATATATGCTTTTGAGCTTCTAATTGATGACGATGAAGTTATAATTATTCCAAAAAATAAAATACGAAAAAATACTAAAATATATCTTTCAAGAGAAACTGGAATGATAAATTATCCCTCTTTTACAAATGATGGAATAAGCATTCGGACAATATTTAATCCAAAAGTAATTTATTCTGGTCAAATAGAGATAGAATCTATTGTACCAAAAAGTACGGGTGTATGGAAAGTTAGCAAAATTACACATTTACTAAGCTGTAATTTATCAACAAATATGCTTTGGGAAACACAACTTGAAGCAATAGCTTTTGAAGAATAGAAAGTACTTGAGGATAATTTATGCAGAAAAAATTTAAAGGGAATAGAAGTTTTACGTCAGGAAATAGTTCTTATAATGCATTAGATTTTTTTATACGAACTACTCTAAACGGTATGATTAATACAGCAATTCCTGTTAGAGTTGAGTCAGTTGAACTTACAGAAGGTAAAGCGGGTTTTGTTTCAGTGCTTCCGCTTATTCAGCAATACGATGGTTTTGAAAATGTGATAGAGAGTAAAATAATATATAAATTACCATATGTTAGATTACAAGGAGGAAGAGCAGCTCTTATAGTTGACCCTAAAGTTGGCGATGTTGGAGTAGCAATTTTTTCACAGCAAGATATTTCAAAATTGAGTAATATTCCGCAAAAACCAGCATCATTTCGGTCATTTAGTATGGCAGATGGAATATATCTAGGAGGTATAATTAATGACGCTCCAGAAGTTTATATTGAAATTGATGATTCTGGAATTATTAAAATTAAAGCAGAAAATAAAATTATAATCGAAAGTGAATATGTAGAAATAAATGCAGATAAAGTAAATGTTCGCGGGGATTTAGTTGCAGGGGGAGTAAGTATGTCAAACCATATACATACAAATGTAGAAAGGGGTAGCGATACAACAGGAGTACCACAAAAATGAAAACATTAAAGCTGAATAATAAATGGGATTTAGAAATAGATTTTTCAGGAAATATAGTTGAAGTATCGGGTGCTTATGCTTTAGCGCAGCAAGTAGCCAACTATATTCGAGCATTTAAAAAAGATATGTATTTTGCACAAGATCAAGGAATTGATCACTTTACACTAGATATCACGAATAGAGTTAAACCATCGATAATAGTTTCAGCAATTGAAAATGAAGCTTTAAAAGTCGATGGGATTAAATCAGCACAGTGCGAACTTTATCGTTTTGAGAATAAAACTTTAGAAGGTGAAGTATTTCTTGAACTAGATTTTGGTGAACAAATTTCAATATATATCTAAAATATAACATAAAAGCTGTACTAAAAAGAGGGGGACGCAATAGTGAGTAAAATAGTATTTGATAAAAATTTAGGTTTAGCAATACCAACAACAGAAGAGGTAAGGCTATCCATTCAAAATGAATGGAAAAATGCATTTGGTGTAGATTTAAATGTTAGTCCTCAAAGTCCTCAAGGGCAGCTCATTGATAGCCAAACAGCTCATATAGCGGTAAAAAATACAGAAGTTTTGAAATTATCTCAGCAGTTTAACCCACTAACGGCCGAAGGGATTTGGCAGGATGCTTTAGGATATATTTATTTTCTACAAAGAAAAGTAGCTACTCCAA
>CAYJEN010000015.1:10508-28885 GCA_964369185.1 uncultured Desulfovibrionaceae bacterium | reverse complement strand
TTTTGATAATTAAATAAAGACTTTCCACCTGATTTATGAAGAAGTCTGCATTCGCTTATACAGATATCTTTTTGAACAGCTTTACACATATCATAGATAGTTGCAGATGTAATTTGTGCTGCTATAAGAGCTTCCATCTCAACACCTGTTCTATCCGCAGTATGAACTTCTGCTTCAATTTCGATAGATGGTGGATTATCAATCACGTTAAAGCGGATATCAGCATAGCTAATTGCAAGTGGATGACACATTGGAATTAATGCTGATGTTTGCTTTGCAGCTAGGATACCGGCAATTTTTGCTGTGGTAAGCACATCACCTTTTGGGAGCGCATTTTCTTTAAGAAGACGCATAGTATTTTCATTGATGTCAACTCTACAGCCAACAATTGCAATACGTTTTGTGACTGATTTATCGCCTACATCTACCATGCAAGCATTGCCATTTTTATCAAGGTGTGTGAATTCTTCTTCAATATTTTGATTTTCTTCTTTCATTTTCTGTCCTATATATTCGTAAAGATGGTTGTAAACTTCTTCAAAAGTATATTCAGAAGTATCAAATAGATAAGCATCTTCAGCGGGCTTTAGTGGGTCTATTACACGATTTCTATCTTGACTATCACGCTCGATAAGGTTCTCTAAAAGAGTATCATAGTCAACATCTTCACCTTTTGCTATAAGTTCATCGTATCTACGTTTAGCACGCACAATTGATTGCGCATCTAAAAAGATTTTACATTGAGCATTTGGGAAAACTTTTGTTCCCATATCTCTGCCCTCAGTAAGAAGTGAGAAGTTTTGACTAATTGCACGTTGATTTTCATGCAGTACAGTACGAATTATCGGTAGTTTTGCAAGCAGTGAAGATAAACGCGAGGCTTTCTCGGTACGAATAGGTAAATCTTCTACTTTTTCGTTATTGCATAAAAGTTGTGCAGATGAGGAGTTACTATCAAGAGTAAATACATATGAACGAGCAAGCTTTTCTAACTTTTCATCAGTCATATCCATGCATGCCGCACCAAGTTTTAAACCGAGTGTACGATACATTGCGCCTGTATCAAGCATAGGAATATCTAAAGTTTTTGCAAGCTGTTTTGCTAGGCTAGACTTTCCAACTCCCGCCGGCCCATCAATAGTAATAATAAAAGGTTTGCTCATTAGCCTAAAAACTCCTTAATATAAGAAACTAATAGAGCATTCTCTTCTTGTAGACCAATTGAAATTCTTAAACTTTGTGGTAGACCATATCCTGTAAGAGCGCGAATAATCATACCTTTTTCAAGTAAATAATTAAATAATTCTTTAGAACTATTACCCTCTGGAAGAGTTACAAGAATAAAGTTTGATTGTGATGGACTTACTTTACAGCCTAATTTTCCAAGTTCAACCGATAAGTATTTTCTCCCTTCAAGGGTAACTTCAATTGTTTTATCATAAAAATCTCTGTCAGCTAAAGCAGCTATTGCTGCTTCTTCTGCAAGTATATTAAGTGAAAATGGCAAACGCACACGGCACATATAATCAGCAATTTCTGCTGGAAAAATTCCATATCCTATACGTAGTCCGGCAAGTCCATAACACTTGGAAAATGTCCGCATAATAGCAATCTTAGGTTCTGAGTGAACATAAGATTCACAGCAGTATTTAGGCTCTGCAAAATCCGCATAAGCTTCGTCAACAACTAAAAGACAATTTTGAGGAAGTCTTTTTGAAAATTCTAGAATCTTTTCTGCTTCAATCGCAAATCCGGAAGGATTATCTGGGTTTGTAAGAAAAACAAGAGAAGTATTTTCATCAACAAGAGTAAGAATTTTTTCAAAATCGAAAGAAAAATCTGGATTTAGCTTTGCTTGACGCATTTCAACATTGCAAAGTTTAGCTTGCGTTTTATAGATGCTAAAACATGGGTCAAAAGCTACAATATTATTAACTTGAGGAGTTGCCATTACTCGGATAAGAAGATCAATAACTTCATCAGAGCCATTACCGACAACTATTCTGCTTGCATCAATTTTGTGATAGGCAGAAAGAGCATTAACAAGCTTTGGTGAGCCTGATTGTGGATACCTAAAAGCTAAATGAGCTTTTTTTTCAAGAACTTCTAATGCCTTTGGAGAAACTCCTAAAGGGTTTTCATTACTTGCGAGTTTTATAACACTATCAAGTTGATATTTTTCTTTAATTTCATCAATCGATAAACCGGCTTCATAAGGAGAAAATCCTTGCACTTCTTTTCTTACTGAAAATTCCATATTCTTTTTCGCTACTCTCTGATAATATTAATTAAAAGGAGGATACTATAAAAAGTATCCTCCAAAAGCTCAACTAGTTAGCTTCTGCTACTTTTGGTTTAATTGTGAGAACCGGCATTGGTGAAGTTTTAACAATCTTTTCAGCTACAGAGCCAAAAAGAACTCTATCAATTCCTGTTCTACCATGAGTTCCCATTACAATAAGGTCAGCTTCTTCAGCTGTTGCAAGAGCCACAATTTCTTCAGCAGCATATCCCACAACTACTTCTGAGCGTACTTCTACACCCGGAAAATATTGTGAAATAAATTCAGCCATTGCAGTTTCAGCACCGGAAACAATTTCCCCTACAAAAGAGTCAATTGTGTTTGGTGGAACGTGAAAGCCTGAATATTGGGTTAAGGTTGGCGCAGCATAAACAGCAATAATGCTTGCTCCGCTCAACTTTGCATAGGAAGTAGCATATTCTGCTACAACTTTACTATGTTCGGAAAGGTCTAGGGCACAAATAATTTTTTTCATTTCAATCATAACTTTTCTCCTTTCAACATAATTTTCTCAAGTTGTTTCATTACAACTTCATAATAGATACAATATACACTATTTTTTTTCTGTCGACAAGTAGTTCTTTTTTTGTTAGAAAAATATATCAAAACAAATTAAACTATTAAGGCACGCATTTTGCAAATTATAGTATAAGCAAATACTAATAAGGAAATTATTTCCTAACCAATATATTAAAAATGCGAGGATTTTATGAAAGTTAATAACGATTTACACAATATTTTACCTATAGTTGACGGGCAAAATCAACAAAATAAAACAGCTCAAATTCCACAAACTCAGGCAGAATTTGCAGACTTACTCGCAAGAGCAGATTCAGCTTTATCTACTACAGAGCAAAATCTTATTGAAAATGGACTTTTTTCTGCAGATAATTCTTACAAAGATATTTCAGCTACAAACCTAGCAACAATAAATGCTATGCTTTCAGGTAAACTTGAAGGTACAAAAGCTGACGAAACTATGCAAGATTTTGAGAAAGAAATCTATAATATCGCTGCGGCTCTTGATGGTTTAGATGCTTATGCTGAAAAACTTACTCAGCAAAGTACTGATAAATCTGCATGGCAAGACTTGCAAAATGTTATAGGACAAGTAAACGATTTAAGAAAGTCTAACCTCCCTAGCGAGCTTGATTCTATCGTTTCAGAAATCGAACTAATAGCGTCAACAGAACAAATAAAAATGAATCGTGGCGATTACGAAATATAATCTTAAAAGGGTACTGTTATGAACAAGAGCTTTATTTCGCTTACTTTTTCTGCAGGTGTTATCTGTATACTCTCATTTGCACTTGCACAATCAGTTTCAGCAGAGGCACTCTATGATGTTTGGAAAAAACATTCACAACGTCAACCATACAGCGGTTATTCAAACAACTCTGCTCCTATAGATCCTGCTTTGGCTGCGCCTACAAAATCGACTCCAAGCAGAAAACAGCCGAGCCCGACTCCTACAAATAAAGCTGAAACAAAAATAGAACCTACAACTACAATACCGCCGACTCCAACAGTCACTGAAAAAGAGAATAGTTCTGCTTCAGCTTCTACCTCAACTGGTACTGATTCAACCACAACTCCAGCAGTTACTCCACCACCTCCACTCATTGACTCAACAAGCTCAACAGAATCTACACCGTCAACTACTCCTCCTCCGGCAGTACTTGAGGAAACAGTAGATACTATTGTAACTCCAGAAGAAGTTATTACCGTAGAAGAAACAGCTCCTAGCGATGAAAATGGTCTTCCTAATATTCTCAATCCATTCCCACCGCAAGCAAATGATGATGAACCTGAATTCTATACTGATGAAATTCAAATTTTACGTACACCAGAAAATACTCCGGAAGCTCTTCAAGAACTCCTAGAAGAAGAAAGAAGACTACGCGAAATGAATTCACTTGATGATGCTGTAATT
This sequence comes from uncultured Desulfovibrionaceae bacterium, assembly GCA_964369185.1. Classification (GTDB taxonomy): domain Bacteria; phylum Desulfobacterota; class Desulfovibrionia; order Desulfovibrionales; family Desulfovibrionaceae; genus CAYJAZ01. Next base: position 24,650 of record CAYJEN010000015.1, on the reverse strand, counting down.
ACTCCTGACTACGAAGAAATATTATCTCAGTAAATATAACTCTAGAGTGTGCTTCTAAATTTAATACAACAAAACATCCTTTAAGTTGAACTTAAAGGATGTTTTATTTTTAAAAATACTCTAACATATTGAGCTTGTTTACTCGTGATGATAACCAGTTTTCTTTAATATTGCACAAACTCTAAAAAGTTGCTCACTCAAAACAACTTGAGCTAGTTCATGCGGAAAGGTTTGTCTACCGAATGCGAGTACCGTATCCGCTTTTTTTAGAATTTCGTTAGAAAGACCATATGCGCCACCAATGATAAAACAAAGATTTTTTTCTAGAGCTTTAGTATCACATCTTTGAGCAAGTTCTAGTGAGGAAAAACTTTTCCCATGCTCATCGAGGCAGATAATAGCATCATTCGGTTGGATATGCTTTAAAATTCCTTGTGCTTCTTTATCTTTTCTTTGATCGATACTCAGATTTTGATCTGCATCTTTCACAGTAAACTCATTTACAGTACAAAAGTTTTTTACTCTTTTAATGTATTCACCGTAAGCTTCTTTCCAAAATGATGTTTTTATTTTTCCTACAGTAATTATCTTTATAGATTTTATATTCATGTGTATTTAGTTTTAAAACTCTATTTTTGAGTTTTCCTGTATTTTCTTACGTTATTATTATGCTCTTTAAGGGTTTTAGCAAAGTAGTGGCCTTTTGCATCTCCTTTTGCAACAAAATAATAATATGTATGTTCTTCGGGATTAAATGCTGCTTCAATTGAATAAAATGATGGTGAACATATTGGTCCCGGAGGAAGCCCGCCTATCTTATATGTATTGTATGTGTTTTTTTCATCCTTTAAGTGTCTTGTAAGTAAAGGTGGTTTAAACTCTTCTCCCATACCATAAGCAACTGTAGGATCAGCTTGAAGTAGCATATTGATATTTAATCTATTTGTATAAACACCTGCCACTCTAAATCTTTCATCCGGCACTGCTGTTTCTTTTTCAATAATGGATGCTAAAGTAAGGTATCTATTTAAAGTATCTTTTGAAGGTTTCTTCTTATCAGGTTCAATTTCTTTCCAAAGGGAATCGGTTTTTCGCCAAAAAGTATCAATAAGTCGACCGGCAACAGACTTTGCTGATTCCTTTGTTATTTCGTTCGGTTTTGGAAGAAAATAAGTATCGGGATACAAAAAGCCTTCTGCATTTTTAAATGGAATTCCCCAAAAAGCTAAAAAGTCAGGGTCGTGGATAATTTCCTTAAAATCGTCATATTTTGCATAACCTTCTTTCTCTAGAAGTCTGCCAACTTCCCACCATGTTAAACCTTCCGGAATTGTGAGTCGATTATAAACAGGATCTCCAAGTACTAGATGATCTAGCACCTCTTGTGGAAGCCATGCTGTACTAAATTCAAATCTACCGGCTTGCAAGCTTTTATCTGAATCTAAATACTTTGCAAGCATTTTAAAAGAAAATTCATCTGTAATGATATTTTTATCATGTAGCATTTTTGTTACTTGATTAAAAGTAGAACCCGGCTTTATATCAATAGTAACAGTTTCTGCTAACTCTTCAGCTACAGGAGCAGTTCTTAAAAATTCTTTTGCTTTGAAATATCCTACCCCAACAACCGCTGCGGAAATGAGCCATAAAAATAAAAGAGAGTAAAGAAAAAATTTTTTCATACTAGAAGTTTTGCCTTATTGTCATAATTTAAAAAAGAAAAAAGAATTTGCATTGCTGCTGCTTGATCAAGAACTTTTTTTCTGTCTTTGGGTTTTACATGAGCCAAGTAATCTTCAGCTTCAAAAGAGCTAAGAGTTTCATCTATAAAATATATTGGCAACTCACAACGTCTTTGTAGTGAAGCTGTAAAGTTTCTCACCTGCGAAGTTGTTGTTGTATCTTCCCCTGCCATTGAAAGAGGTAAGCCTATCACAATTGCTTCTATTTTCTCATTTGCTATTGTTTGTAAAAGAAAATCAAACATTGCCTGTCTTGTTGTTCTTTCGTAAGTACAAAGTGGAAAAGCGTGTATTCCATCTGTTGACGATACCGCAAGCCCAACCCTCTTTATACCAAAATCTATTCCAAGATATTTCATAATTCACCTAAAAGAAGAAGTGTCTTATTAGCACAAAGCAGATAAGCGCATATATTCCTGCCAAAACATCATCGAGCATTATTCCTAAGCCACCGGAGAAAATTGTCTCTAATTTTGCTATTGGGTAGATTTTTAGAATATCGAAGAATCTAAAAAGTACAAATGCTATACTAAGTTGTATAAAAGTATCTTTTATATCCTGCCCTATTGTATAAATTGGAAGAAGGACTATCCATAATCCAACTAATTCATCTATAACAATAGAAGAAGGATCTTTTGCATTTAATGCTTTTTCTGCGATATCTGATGCCCAAGTTCCAACAAAAAAAAGTGCAACAAGTGAAATAATTCTTGCTAAAAAAGGCAGAGGTAAAAAGCAAAAATATCCTATTATTAATGCAAATAAAGAACCCCATGTTCCAGGTGCAAATGGAACTAAACCTGAAGGTTCTAATCTTGCTATACCTAAAATAATACGTTGAGTGAATGATAAAATTTGCATAGGTCTACTTATAATTATTTATTATTGCTTCAACAACTTCCTCAGGAGTTGTTTCACGTGAAACATTAACAGTGAAGTCTGCATATTTGCTGTACAATGCCATACGTTCATTATACAAATCTTCAATTGTTTGATTAGGTCCGATTGCTATACCTCTATCAGGGTGAAGTGCTAGTCTGTCTAATATTATATCAAGTGTTGTTGATAAAAACACACATGGACCTGATGCTTTTAACTTTTCCATTGCCCAATCACGATATACTACTGATCCGCCAGTTGATATTACAGTTCGCTTTACATTTAATTTAGAGATAACCTCACCTTCTAAATCAAGAAATTCTTCCTTTGTTAAACTATCTGTAATTTGTTGAAGATTTACACCATAGAGCGACTCTATAACGTAATCTGAATCAAGGTGAGCAAACTTTATTTGATTTGCGAGGAGATGCCCTACTGTACTTTTTCCGACTGATGGCATACCTATAAGACTGATACATCTATCAGAACTTATTTTCTTTAGAAGAAGATCACTATTAATTTCTTGTATCATAATTTCTATTATTTTAAGGTTTAAGTATAAGAATCCTAAAAAGGAAAAAATAAATTTTTAATCGAAATCAGCAAGAAGTGCTTTGAAGTCGATTAGTCCTGGAAGAGGATTAGGAATACTACTTCTCATCCTAAATGAAGCTTCAAGAATTTGTGAAGATGAAACTCCATGATGTATTGATGTATGTGCTTCCATAAATGCACCTAAAATATCGCAAGCTTTTATAAGTTCGCCATCTTTAGGATTACACTCGTTTATATTATACGAAGAGTGAATCGTCTCTGTTGTACAGCCTACAATATCATCTCCATTGGTGTAACAGGCTTTAAACTCCCCGTCAATTGTTAAGCCAAGCAGATAGGTGAGTGGATTTACAATATTCGTATACCCTGCTTCACTTAAAGGATTGAGTATTTTACGATTTAATTCCATATGCTCATATTCTTTAATAAAATCCGGTAATTCTTTAGATGAATTTTTTACTGGTGTAATAATATCTCTTGTGAGTAACTCCGGTAAGTCATGGAATAATCCACAGAAAAAGTTATTTACTTTAAGTTTAGTACACGCCCCTACATCAATACTTACAAAATATGCCATTGTTGCAACAAAAAACATATGCCCAAGAACGGACGTTAAAGGAAGTCTTGGTTCTTGTGACCACCTCAGTTGAAATCTTAATTGTCCGCAAAAATGAGCAAAAGATCCTAGCGCAGTTGAACTATCTAAAATATTTTTTAATTCTTCCAGACCATCAACTTCTGTCAAAGCAGAAAGTTTATCTCTAAAATCTTTTTCAATAAAGGATATTTCAGCATCAAATTTATTTAAATCTTTTATTAGATTAAATTCCCATTCCGATGCAAATAAGTGGGAAGCTTTTAAAATATCTTCAGTCAAAGAGTGATTAAACTTCTTTTCACCTTTATGATATTTTTTAAATTCTGAAAAAAATTCGTCATTAAATGTTTCTAAAATTGGTTGAAGTTCACTCTCTACATAGTGAGTAAGTTTTTCATAGTGACTTTTATTTGCTTTTATTTGATAGAAAAGAGGTGGTTTTAAATCTGTCGTCACAATTCTATAAAAGTAATCAAACAGGCTACACTCGACTATTTCATTTAGAAGTTCCGTTCTATGTTCTTCAGATTTACATTCGACACTATAAGCCAGTAAGAAAGCGATTATCATTTTATGAGCTTGCTTATCCATTTCGTAAAGTTCAGTAGGGCGTAGTTTATCGTTCCAGCGTCGCATATTAAAACCTGAAAATACTGCATGTAATAAACTCTTTCTAATTCTGCTCATATTTTACCCTTTTGTTTGTAAATTTAGAAAATCAACCTATAAACTATATAGTTTTTACTTTCTATAATCAATAAAAAAAAGGAACTACATTTATAAAAATGAGTTCCTCTTATTTTTTTGTTTTACGGTGTTTAATAGTTTACTAAAGGGCTTACTTCTAATAGAGCTTCAAGTTCTAAAATGATAAGTAAACCATTTTGCATATTAGCAACACCACGTATGTATTCTGCATCAACACCGGCTACAATTGGAGGTGTTTCTTCAATAATATGTTTGCTTATACTTAAAACTTCGGATACTTCATCCACAAGGAATCCCATAATTTTTTGGCGCAATTCCATAACGATGATTCTTGTTTTACCCGAGTTAGCAATACGAGGTAAGTCAAAACGCTTTCTAAGATTGATAACCGGAATAACTTTACCACGTAAATTTATTACACCCTCTAAAAATTCCGCAACATTAGGAACAGGTGTTATCTGTATAAGACGTATAATTTCATGGACATCAAGTATTTCAACAGCAAATTCTTCTTCTGCAATAAAGAACGTAACAACTTGGATAATGTCCTCTGCAACAGTTTCATTCATAACTTCGACGTTACCAGCTTCGTATGACATAAGTTTTTCCCATCATTTAAAAGATTTTGCAAATATATTCTTAATTATCGGACAAAGCGTAATTTTCTTTAGACTATAATTTCTCTTCTTCAACTAAAGCTGAGAGTGTTTCATGTGCAAGCTTAAGAGATGTTGGAACATCAATTGATTGTGGACATTTACGCATACACTTATTACAAGCTTTACACGCAATTGCACTTTCATTATTTAAAATTGTTGTTGCGTATTGAGCCGCAATCCATTTTTTATTTTTAAACATGTTAAGCTGGTTATACAAGCTGAAAATGTTCGGAATATTTATTCCATGCCCACAAGGCATACAGTATTTACAGCCCGTACAATGTATTGCAGCGTGTGAAAGCATTGCTGAGCGGGCTTGTGAATAAAGCTGATGTTCTTGACTTGTAAGAGAACGAATTTGATGTTCATCAGCAATACGAGCATTCTCTATGAGCTGTTCTGGGCTATTCATACCGCTTAATACACATGATACAGCTTTTCTATCAAATAACCAACGCATACCCCATTCAGCAGGCGTTCTTTTGATTTCAGCAGTATCCCAAATTTCCTTAATATCATGAGGGACATTTTCAGCTAAAGTACCACCTTTTAAAGGCTCGACTATAACTATTCCCATGCCTTTGCCGCCCATATAAGAAAAGCCTTCTATACCTGCTTGAACGGTTGTATCTATATAGTTTAGCTGAATCTGCCCTACTTCAAAATCATACTCGTCAACAATATCCATAAGGACATCAACGTTATCATGGAACGAAAAACCAATATGTTTAATACGTCCTTCTTTCTTTTTTTGTTCTAAAAACTCTAGTGCGCCAAGCTTTTTCATAAATGCCCAGCGAGTTTTATTGAGGGCATGCATTAGATAAACATCTATATAGTCAGTTTGTAAATTCTCTAGCTGCATGTTGAAAAATCTTTCAAAATGGTCACTAGAAGTAATCTTAGAACAAGGCATTTTTGTAGATACAATTATATCTTGCCTACGATTACTTTTTTTCATTAAGTTGCCGAGAATTCTTTCTGATTGTTCACCATGATAAATAAGAGCAGTATCAAAGTAGTTAACACCTAAATCAAGAGAAAGATTAAATAATTCTTCAGTTTTCTTTTCATCGACCGTTGGAATTTTTTCTTCTGTAAAAGGCAAACATGGTAAACGCATTAAACCAAAACCAAGAACACTTACATCTAAACCTGTTTTACCGAGTGGGCGATACTGCATAGCCATTCCTCATAGTATAATTTTTTATATATTGACTTCTTGTGACAAGATTGTCAAGCAAAAAAAGCACTATAGACTAAAAGTAAGCATTTTTTTATTAACAAAAAAAGAGAAAGAGTTTTCTTATTATAAACACTCTTTCTCTTTACAAAATAATATATAAATTAATGACCTGTTATATTATACTTTTTAAGTTTGTACTGTATTAGTGACCTTGAAATTCCTAACCTGTCTGCAGCATGCGCTTGAACAAAATCAGACTTTACTAAAGCTCTACGTATAAGAGCCGCTTCGATTTTATCTAATGTATCTGCCAGTTTTAGTTCATAAGGTAGTAAGTCAACAGCACTTTTGAACTGGGCTTCTTCATCTCTTATTTCAGGTGGAAGATCATTATCGCTAATTAAATCACTTGCGACAAGCACTATACATCTTTCAAGTACGTTTTGAAGCTGCATAATATTGCCTTCCCAATCATATCCAGATAAATAGTTTAATGCTTCTGCACTAAACCTTTTATCTTCCATATTATGTTCTTTTGCAATTTTATGCGAGAAAAAACCAACTAGCTCAGGAATATCTTCACGTCTTTCCCTAAGAGATGGCATTTTGATTTCTATAATATTAAGAAGATAATATAAGTCTTCACGGAACAAACCTTGACTTAGCATTTCTTTAATATCTTTGGTAGTGCTTACAATCGGTCTTATATCAACTGAAATAGATTTCTTACTATTTACTCTTCTAAGTTCTTTAGTATTTAGAATTTCAAATAGATGGCCTTGAGCTTCTAAATTAAGTTCAGAAATATCTTCAAGGAAAAGAGTTCCTCCGTGAGATTGTTCTATCTTACCTCTTTTTAGAGTTGTTGTCCCATCATTATCAGACTCATAACCGTAAAGTTCTTCTTCAAAAGTTTGAGGATTGTAAGATTTACAACTCACAGCAACAAATGGTTTTTCTTTTCTATCAGAAGAATAGTGTATTGCTTTTGCAATAAGTTTTTTTCCTGTACCTCTTTCACCTTTAATCATAACCGGAGTTTTTAGCTTTGCGGCATGATCAACCAATGAGCGAACTTCACGCATAATTTTAGATTGACCAATAATATGCTGATTAGAATATTTCTCAGCAATACTTTCTTGAAGTATTTTATATTGTCTATGAGCTTGTGCAAGCTTTGAGGCATTATGCACACTTATAATTAGCTCATCATTTGAAAATGGTTTTGTTATGTAGTCAAAAGCTCCTTCTTTCATAAGATCAACCGCTGATTCAATTGAACCAAAAGCTGTCATTATAAGAACAGGGATATGAGAATAGTTCTTTTTCACATGATTTAGAATATCTCTACCTGTGAGTTTTGGCATTTTTAAATCTGTAACCAACACATCTACATCAGATTCTGAAAGCAAGGCAATTGCAGTTTCAGGATCAGAAAGGGCTGTTACTTTATAGCCAGCATCAATAAGTAATGTTTCTAAAACCAGAAGATAGTTTTTTTCATCATCAACTATAAGAATATGAGTTTCATCTAGCATTTTTGCCTCTTATTAATTATTTTTCTTATTAAAGGATATCGTAACACAAGCCCCACCCTCTTCATTATTTGAAAGAGTAAGTTGACCATTATGTGCTTCGATAATTGATCTTACAATGGGTAAGCCTAAACCTGTTCCTGTTTCTTTAGTTGTAAAAAATGGATCAAGAGCCTTAGAAATAGCCTCTTCAGAAAAACCTTTCCCAGTATCGGAAATGATTATTTCAGTTCTTTCATCATTCTCAATTACACTTATAGAAAGAATTTTCTTATTTTCATCTTCTAAAGCTTGTAAAGCGTTTGAGATGACATTATATATCGCTCTATAAAGAATATCTTCTTCACCTTGAACAATAATTCCATCATTTATATTAAGAACAACTTCAACTTCATCAGTTTTTATTTTATTATCTAAAAACGCAAGAGTCTTTGTAATTGAAAATGAAATATCTACATTATTAAATTTTGGAGTTCTAGGTCTTGCATAATCAAGAAAGTCATTTACAACTTCCCCAAGTCTTTTTGTTTCATCAAGTGTAGCATCTAAAATTCTACGAGATGGATTATCTAAAATATTCTTATTTCTTGAGCGTAGAAGCTCGGTGCTTGACTGAATAATACCTAAAGGATTTCTTATTTCATGTGCGATTGACGCAACTACTCTACCCATACTTGCAAGCTTTTCTTGTTGATGAAGTTGAGCTTCTAATTGCTTATTTTTATCCATTCTTTCTTGAATTAAAATTTCTGATTTTCTTGCTATATATTGCAATAAAATAAAAAGTATTAAGCTTGAAACAAAGAAAATTACAAATATAACTCTTTGATTATTAATTGCATCTTTATAGTTTCTGGTAACATCAATCTGAATCTGTAAAACACCTAAAATGGAATCATCTTGAAAGTAGGGTGCTAAATCTTTATCAACAGACAAAGGAAAAAGAACATCAAGCAAAAAACTATCATTTTCAATTTTAGAAGAAAAAAATGCTTTTACATAACTTAGCGCATTAACTTCATTGAAAAGTAAAGGAAGTTCACGCTTGAATAGTTTTTCAACATCTTCAGGTTTTGCAACACTGCTTTGAATTTCATCGTATTCAGTAGAATATGCTACTACTCCATTAATATCTAAAATACGGACTTCATTAATTTCAAGCCCACTTATTAAACCTTCAACAATTTCATTCAACAAGCGATATTGTGAAGGTTCTCTTAATGATACTTCATCTTCAGCTAAAGCAATTGGAAGTGTAAATCTTCTAAAAAGCTGACTATTGAAATTATCAGATAAAATTGTAAGATACTCTTTTTGAGAATCTATAATACTAGTAAGCGTTGACCTTCCTAAAAAGACTGTAAGAACAACACTTGATGCAATTATCATAGAAAATGATAACCAAGAAAAATATTTTGCAATTTCGATAGTCTTTTCAGGTCTAATTCTTTGAAACACATACACCCCAAAAAAAATTGTTTCACGTGAAACTTTCTAATGTTTCACGTGAAACAACATTATTTATTTCCCGTAATAGTTTTCACAGAATTCTGCGACTGAACTATAACCTAATTCCTCTAAAAGTATCGGAAGCTCTTGAACTATATCAAATACTCTTTGAGGGTCAACAAAATTCGCTGTTCCAACCTGAACTGCTGTAGCACCTAAAAGTAAAAACTCAAGCACATCTTCAGCATTCATTATTCCGCCTATACCGATAATTGGAATCTTTACTCTTTTACGTACTTCATAAAGACAGCGTAAAGCAACAGGCTTAATTGCAGGTCCTGAAAGTCCGCCTATAACATTTGCAAGGCGTGGTTTTCTTGAGCGAACATCAATCGCCATACCAGATACTGTATTGATAAGAGAAAGAGAATCAGCACCTGCACTTTCAACCGCTTCAGCAATATCCGCAATTGAAGTAACATTTGGCGTTAGCTTAATAATAATAGGTAAATTAGCGGCTGCACTCTTTACTGCTTCTGTAACTTTATAAGCAAATTTAGGATCTTGACCAAAAAGAATCCCGCCCTCTTTCACGTTAGGACATGAAATATTCACTTCAATAGCTGCAATTCCCGGAGTTTTATCAACAATAGATGTAAGCTCAACAAAGTCTTCAAGGCAAGTAGCATAGATATTTGCAAACACAGGAAGTTCATCAACCGGAAGTGTAGGCAATACTTTTGTAATAAAGTTTTCTATACCATCATTTTGAAGACCAATAGCATTAAGCATACCTGAAGAAGTTTCAGCTATACGAGGAGAAGGATTTCCTTCTCTTGCTGTTAAACTTAGCCCCTTTACAACTATACCGCCTAAAGTGGTAAGGTCGCCATAAGGTGCAAACTCTGGTCCGTTACCAAAAGTACCGGAAGCAGTTAATATTGGATTTTTTAATACAAGAGTTTCTCTTGATGAAGTAAATTTTACTTTGGTATCTATATTCATGATAACACTCTTATAATTCTATATCATCAGTCCAAAATACAGGGCCCGATGTACAAGTTTGAATTGGAAGACCGGCTTTAGCTTTATCATGCCAGTGTTGAGATGTTTTTGCAACACAACCTAAACATGCACCTACACCACAAGCCATTTTATTTTCTAGTGATACTTGAGTCTTTACCTTAAGTTCATGAGACAAAGCCCAAACATGCTTCAAAAATGGAAGCGGTCCACAAGCTAATACTAAGCCATCTTGTTTAGCGAAGTCTTGCATATTTGTTTTTATATCGCCAAGGAAAGTTTCTAAATCTTCCTTGCATTTATCATGATACACGTCAACTTCGATATGTTGTGCAATAGTATCAATAGGATAGCACTCCGGATTACTGCGGTGTCCAAAAAGCATATGCAAATTACTTCTACGTGGATGTTGATCCATATATCCACAGAAAGGAGCTATTCCTACTCCACCTGCGAGTAATAATGTAGGTTTAGTGCTATCAATAGTAAAGCTATTTCCAAGAGGTCCCCACACCATAACTTTATCACCATTTTTTAGTGTTGCAAGTTTTGTTGTTCCTCTACCTGATGCTTGCATGAAGAGAACTAAGCCTCTACTTGTAACGCGTGCTATAGAAAAAGGGCGAGCCCATAATAATTCGTTGCCCCAATCTGATGGGCGTATCATAACAAATTGTCCTGCTTTCCAATTTTTCCAAGCAGGTGCAATTTCGTTTACGTTTTCAGGAAATTCCAATGTAAGCGCGTGAAAAGACACGTTTTTACTGACTCTATCGCCAAAAGGAACGTTATCTAGGACGGTAAGTTCCAATCTTGCGGGCGAAGTAATGTCACTCATTCTTTTGCCTCTCTGATATAATTGTTGTACAATTGCTGTACTGTATATAGTAAGATATCATTTCAAGTTCGTCAAGACAAGGAAAATCAATCAAAATTAAAAATATAAATTTATATTGAAAAAAATCTCAAAACATGACAAATAAAATATACAAAGGTTAAGGAGTAGCAACGATGAAACCAATTATACACATAAGTCTATGGCTAGATGGTGAAGACGGTAGTGGTGTTGCTTTAGGCAGTGGGAGAGTAGAACTTTTGAAACTTGTAGATGAGTTAGGTTCTCTCAGTAAAGCAGCTGATAAATTAGAAATGTCTTACAGATCAGCATGGGGAAAAATTAAAAGAGCTGAAGCTTCACTTAAAATCGACCTTATTGAAGCTGTTGGTTCACGCAGAGAAGGTTCACGCCTTACCCCAAAGGGAAAAGAACTTGTGAAAGCATACGAAACCTTACTCAAAAAAACTCTTGAATATGCTGAACAAGAAGCTGAAAAACAATTTAACAATATATAACTATCATGCAAAAAAATACTAGAGAACACATTCTGGAAATTCTTAAAGAGTCAAAGTCTAAAAATCTTAACTCTGCGCTTGATGTTCACTTCAAAGCAAATGAACTAAACAAGCAAGAACGTGCATATATTACAAATATGCTTCATCAACTATATAGATATAAATTAAGATATGACGCTCTTATAAATCTCTATTGTCATAAAAGCGATGGAATAAGCGAAAATGCAAGAGATATCCTCCTTATTGCATTGACTGAAATTTTCTGCATGCAAAGTATTCCACTTCATGCTTCAATCAATGAAGCTGTTGAGCTTTCTAAGAAACATGCATCAAAAGAAGTTGCTCTTATCAACGCAGTTCTAAGAAAAACTGATAAAGAATTTCCTTTTAAAGAACTCGACAAAGAAAAATACTTTAAAGAAATTAAATTCCTTTATCCTAAAAAAACTTTACTTGAACTCGATGCAACTTATGCTTCGCTCCCCTCTTTCTTACTTGATATCTTACGCAAACAATACGGAAAAGATTTCACTGAAGCCTATTTGAATACTCTTAACGAACTTCCTTGGTATTCTTACAGATTTAATCAGACAAAAGAAAATTGGGAAGAAAAAAGAGATGCGCTTGCTCAAACCTCTATTCTTCATCTCTATTTTGGAAGTAGCGGATATTCTGCACCTGTAAACAGTCAAAAAAGTGCTGAACTCTTTGAAGAAGGTTATCTTTCTTATCAAGGTTCAAGCTCACAAGTAGCAGTACAAAAAATTATTGATTTCTTCACAAAAGAAAAACTCAATACTTTAAAAATTTGGGATGCTTGTTCTGGTGTTGGCGGAAAAAGTTTAGCTCTTGCCGAAAGCGGAATTAAAGTATCATCTGCAAGCGACATAAGCGAAAAAAGAGTTGCAGTATACAATGCGGAGTCTAAAAGACTTGGACTAGATACTTGTGAAGCAACAACCGAATCACTTCAAGACTGCTCTTGTTCAGATATCGACCTAATTATTCTTGATGCTCCTTGTAGCGGAACTGGAACACTCTGTTCTAATCCTGATTTAAGATACAAAATTACAAAGAAATCAATTAAAGAAACAATTGAGTTACAAAGTAACTTATTAAAATCTTCACTTGATAAATTAGCAAATGATGGACATATCGCATATTTAACTTGTTCATTAAATAAAAATGAAAATGAAAACCTTATTGAAGCTTTTTGTGCTGAAAACTCAGTAAACTGCGTTCACTCAGAATATATTCAACCTGTAACTACAGGCGCAGACACCCTCTTCCTTGCAATTATAAAAAAATAAAGAAAGATATGAAATACACAATTATAGGCGGCGGTCTTGCCGGTTGTGAGTGCGCTTTAGCACTTGCAGAAAATGGAATAGAAGTAACTCTTTACGAGCAAAAACCTGAAAAAATGAGCGAAGCACACACCTCTACTTCACTAGCTGAACTTGTTTGTTCAAACTCTCTGCGCTCTGACGATGCTCTAAACTCCGGTGTAGGATTATTAAAAGAAGAAATGAGATTATTAAACTCCCCTCTTCTTAAAATCGCCGATGAAGTAAAAGTTCCTGCCGGCAAAGCTTTAGCTGTAGATAGAACTCTTTTTTCCGAAAAGGTAACAGAAGCAATTCAAAATCATCCACTGATTACTCTTATTCATAAAGAAATCACATCTATTAAAGAATTTGAATGTAATGAAGAACATCAAGTTATAGTAGCTGCCGGTCCTTTAGCTTCTGATTCTCTTATAGAAAGCTTGAAAGATTATATTGAAAGTTCAAAACTCTATTTTTATGATGCAATTGCTCCAATTATCGAAGCTAATTCAGTTGATATGGATTGCGCTTTCTACGGCTCACGTTACGGGCACGAAAAAGAAGAGCATGAAAAAACTGATGAAGGTGATTACCTCAACTGCCCAATGAATAAAGAAGAGTATCACACATTTTGGCAAGCTCTTGTTGACGGCGAAAGAGTGCCTAGCCATAATTTTGAAAAAGAAATTCACTTTGAAGGCTGTATGCCTATTGAAGCTCTTGCAGATCGCGGTGAAAAAACTCTTTGCTTTGGTTCATTAAAACCGGTTGGATTTGTTGACCCTAAAACAGGAAGCAGACCTTGGGCTCTTCTTCAACTTCGTAAAGAAAATAAAGAAGGTAGTTCATACAATCTTGTAGGCTGTCAAACAAAACTTACCTACAAAGAACAAGATAGAATTTTTAGACTCATACCGGCTCTTAAAAATGTTGAATTTGTAAGATATGGTTCTGTTCACAGAAATACTTATGTAAACGCACCGGAAGTTCTTCTTCCTAACCTTGCTTTAAAACAAAAGCCGGATACATATCTTATTGGTCAGATTACAGGAGTTGAAGGGTATGTGGAGTCAATAGCTTGTGGTTTATGGCTTGCTAAACTTCTTATCGCAAAAGAAAAAGAAGCT
>CAYJEN010000015.1:0-10408 GCA_964369185.1 uncultured Desulfovibrionaceae bacterium | reverse complement strand
AATAGCTTGTGGTTTATGGCTTGCTAAACTTCTTATCGCAAAAGAAAAAGAAGCTATGCTTTCTCAACCACCTGCAAGTTCTGCTCTTGGTGGATTGCTTAATCATTTACAAACACCAACAAAGAATTTCCAACCATCTAACGCTCATTTCGGACTTATGCCTGAACTTGGTGGACGTGTAAAAAAGAAAGAAAGAAAACCTCTACTTGCCGAGCGTGGTCGTAAAGACTTTGCTGAATGGCTTGAAAATTCAATGTAATCACTTTGATATAATGTTTTAAAGTTATGATTTCTTGAGAGGGAAAACCTCATTTTTTTGAAAAAAATGAGGTTTTCCCTCTCAAACTCCCCCTTTCCTTAAAAAACAATTATTAATAGTTAATATTTTAGAATAATATAAAATATCACTTTTTGAAAATACATTTCATATATATGAATCTAGATTCTAGCTCGTAATTAAGCAGTTGTTTTTATACGAAAGAAACTAAAATAACAGATATTATCAATGAAGGTAAAAGATTTGTTAATCTAATCTGAGTAAGTTCCATTAAGTTTAGAGCGATACCAATAATAAGAGCTCCACCAACAGCGGTTAGTTCTGTCATAAGCACTTCGCTAATATATGGTTGTAAGAAAACCGCTAAGATTGTAAGAAGCCCTTGATAAATAAATACCATCACGCCCGACAAAAAGACACCAACTCCATACACAGAAGCTAAAGCGATTGAGGTGAATCCATCGAGAATAGATTTTGAATACACAATACTTCTATCGTCACGTAATCCTTCATCAAAAGAGCCTATTATCGCCATAGCACCGATACAAAAAAGTACGGTTGCATTTACAAGACCGTCAGTAAATTTAGGATTTTTAGAATTTATTTTTGATTTTATAATGTCGCCAACTTTCAAAAATTTTGTTTCCAAGTCAAAAAATTCACCTATAATTCCACCGATAAGCAAAGAGAATATCATTATAACAGGTTGTTCAGTTACTAAAGACATTTTAATACCTATCACTAAAACAGCAAGCGATAAACAATGAAAAACTGTTGTACGCATTTTATCTTTTAATCGAGCGCCAATTAAAAGTCCTAAAATTGAACCTGCAAAAATTGCTAAAGCATTAACAAAAGCACCAAATGGAAACATAAAACGACTCCTAAAACTTACTTAGAGTATTCTTAAAAACAGATAGTGCAGTAAAAAAACTCTAAAATGTCAGATTAATAACGCTTTTAAAAAGATACTCCTTATTAAAATCTTTGAAAAGTGTTTTTTTCACAAAAAAAATATTAATATTTTATCTTTTTATTACAAGACATTAGAATACATTTTTTTTCAAATTACACAGAAAGGACTTGCCCTTTTGCAAAAGAGAGGTTATTTATTCAATTACTAGTGTATAAAAAACACAGATAATTACAATCCAGTTGGAGGATCTTTTATGTTTTCTTCTGTAGCTTATGCTGCTGCCGGCGCGCCTGCCGGAGGTGGTGCTGAATCAATGCTTATGCAATTCATGCCGTTAATTCTTATGTTTGTAGTGTTTTACTTTTTGCTTATTCGCCCACAACAAAAAAAGGCTAAAGCACATAAAGCAATGCTTGAAGCACTCAAAAAAGGTGATCATGTATTATTAAGTTCAGGTTTACTTGGACGTATTACTGAAATCGAAAGCGATGTTATCACTGTTGATTTAGGTAAAACTGAAGTTAAATTAGTTCGTGGATATATCGCAACTGTTGTTGACCCTAAAAATCTTGCTGGTGCTCCTGCAAATCCACAACAATAAAGAAAAGATTAATAGCCTATAAGCTGTAAATGTATAATGTGAAACAAGAAGTAAAACTATTTTTTGTTTCACATTTTTCTATAAAAAATTGCTATTTTTTTTAATAGCAAAAAGGAATATATATGAAACTCGGTTCTTGGCGCGCTTTACTTTCGCTTATTGTATTGCTGTGTGGCATTGTCTACGCCCTTCCAAATCTTCCTTTTATAGCCAATACTCCTATAGCGCAGTATCTACCAAACTCTAAGATTAGCCTTGGTTTGGACTTAAAAGGTGGTGTTAGCCTCACTTTAGGTGTTCAAGTTGATAAGGCTTTAGAAAATCTACTCGCTTCATCGGGGCAAGACATTAAAGACACTGCAAGCAGTGAAAATATAAATATTTTAACTGCAAAAGTTATTGATAATAAACTTGAACTTGTTTTACCAAAAGCTCAAGATGCTGATAAATTCAACACTCTTCTTGCTGATAATTTTAATACTCTAACTATTGAAACTCCTGAAACAGGCCCAAATAGTGAACTTATTTATAGAGCAGTTTTCACTCCGGAACATCGCCTTGTTTTAGAAGACCAAATTTTAGAACAAGCTGTACAAACCATACGTAATCGTATCGATCAATTTGGTGTTGCTGAACCTGATATCCGTAAACAAGCAGATAACAGAATTCAAATTCAATTACCGGGCTTGAGCGATCCTCAACGTGCGATTCAACTTTTAGGTCAAACAGCTTCTCTCTCATTCCATCTTGTACGTGATGATATTCCTTCAAACACAATTATGCTACCTGCTGGAACAGCTTACTTCCCTATGTTAGAAGGAAGTGGACAAATCATTCTTGATTCTACCGCTCTTATGACAGGTTCTGACATTACAGACGCTCGCCCATCTTTTGATGATAGAGGGCAAGTACACGTATCCCTTAGCTTTAATAATGTTGGTGCTGCACAGTTCGAGCGTATTACAGGCGAAAACGTTAATAGACGTATGGCTATTGTTCTTGATGGAACAGTTTACTCAGCTCCTGTAATCAACGAAAAAATCACAGGCGGAAGAGCAAGTATTTCAGGTTCTAGCAGTGTTCAAGAAGCGCAAGATCTTTCTATTATCCTACGTGCCGGCGCATTACCGGCTCCTGTAGAAGTACTTGAAGAGCGTACTGTTGGACCATCACTCGGGCAAGAATCCATTAATTCAGGCTTATTAGCAGCTTTAGTTGGTGCATTACTCGTTATTATTATTATGCCTTTATACTACGGAACTTCCGGTTTTATTGCTGATATAATGCTCTGCTTTACCATGCTTTTAGTAACAGCAGGACTTGGCGCATTTGGTGCAACCCTCACACTTCCTGGTATTGCCGGTATTGTTCTTACTATCGGTATGTCGGTTGATGCAAACGTTCTTATATATGAGCGTATAAGAGAAGAAATTAATAATGGACTATCCGCTCTTGAAGCAGTTCAAGTTGGTTTTTCTCGTGCTAGTATTTCCATTATGGATTCCAACATAACCACATTAATTGCTGCAGTTATTCTTTATCAATTCGGAACAGGCCCTGTTCGTGGATTTGCGGTTACTCTTGGAATAGGGATTTTATCATCTATGTTTACTGCTGTTTTTGTTTCACGTGAAATATTTATTTCTTGGATGAGCAAAAATGATGGCAAAAATATAAGCATATAGGAGCGGAAAATGGCTATTAGTTTTATTAAAAAAGTCCCTTCAATCGACTTTATACGTTTCCGTTTCATTGCGTATGCTATATCAGCAATCTTAATTTTATTCTCGCTCGCAACTATCTTCATGAACGGATTAAAATACGGTGTTGATTTTGCAGGCGGTGTTATGGTACAGGTTCAGTTCAACCAAGCTGTAGAAGATGAAAGCGTGAAAAATGCTCTCAATCCTCTACAAATTCCGGGCTTAGTCGTTCAAAAGTTTGGTGAAGATAACACAGAATATCTTATTCGTTTCTCAGGAGACACTAATCAAGATATGCGTGACCCTATCATCAATACTCTAAGCGAAGCTATTCCAAATTCTGAACCGACTATTCAACGTCTTGAAATGGTAGGACCAAAAGTTGGAGAAGACCTTAAAAACTCTGCTCTTGAAGCTATGTTTTATGCAGTATTACTCATCACCGTATACATTTCAGGCAGATTCGAGCATCGTTGGTTCTTAGCCGGAGGAATGGCTATAGGGCTTGCTGCATTGGTATATGTTGTTGGATTAGTAGGATTAGGGCGCGTTTGGCAGGTATCCCTTGCAATGGCGCTTACTCTTTGCGTCTGTTATGGAATTAAGCTAAATTTTGCGTTTAGTGCAATTATAGCTCTTCTTCACGACGTTCTTATAACGCTTGGTATTCTTACATTCTTAGGAAAAGAAATCGATCTTAACATTATTGCTGCTCTTCTTACACTTGTTGGTTACTCTTTAAACGATACCATCGTAACCTTTGACCGTGTAAGAGAAAATATTCAACGTCAAAACTTAGATGTTCATGAAGATATGAAGTCTATCCTAAACGGAAGTATTAACCAGACCCTAAGCAGAACCCTTCTTACAAGTGGTACTACTCTTGCCGCTGTATTAAGTCTCTTTATCTTAGGTGGTGGTGTTATTCACGATTTCGCACTTACTATGCTACTAGGTATTATAATTGGTACTTTCTCATCTGTGTTTGTGGCTAGCCCACTTCTTATGGCTCTTGGTGATACAAAACTTTATGTTTCACGTCTTCAAAAAGCTGTGGTAGAATACGAAAAACCGGGCGAGCACGGTGTTGTTTAGTTTTTACCTAAATAAATAGTATTATTATGGGGAAAATCACGTTTTATTAAAATGAGATTTTCCCCTTTTGAGTTTTTTTGAAACAGCTAATGATATTCTAACTACAAAATATAATTCTCGCATATATAAAATCATATTCAATATTATTGACAATGGCTTGTATACAGTCTAAAATACATAAAAAACACTGGAGGACTGTTATGAGAAAGTTTATTTTTTTACTTATTAGTATTTTCAGTATTTCATTTGCAAATGTAGCAAGTGCAGAAGTGGTTGAAACTGAAAATCAAGTTTCTTATACAATTTATTTTGGTAGAGGCTCAGACGAAAACGCTGTAAACGTTTCAAAATTCTATACTTTTATAAATAAAGAATTTGCTAGCATTGCAACTTCAGGTTTAACTATAATTGAAAGTCGTGGACAAAGATATCTAGATAGTGTAAGTGTATTGCGAGAGAATACTACAATAGTACAAATAGTGGGTGATCCTTCAATTAATGATAAAATTAAAGAAGTATCAGAAAAGTATTGTAAACAATTTAAAGCGCAAAATGTTTCGGTATTTGTAGTGAAAACAGATAATGTTTCAACTGCTATATACAATTAGTTTTTGCAGAGTAGAAAGTCTAGAATGAAAAATATTGTATTTATGGGTACTCCGGATTTTGCAGCGCAAATTCTGGAACATATTGAAAAAAATTGCTTGGAATTACAAGCTCGTATAGTAGGCGTTTACTGCCAACCAGATAAACCAGCGGGGAGAGGTAAAAAACTGCAATCTCCCCCGGTTAAGTTGAAAGCACAGGAATTAAACCTTCCTGTGTTTCAGCCTTTAAATTTCAAGAATCAAGAAGATGTTGACGCATTGGCAGCTCTTGAACCAGATGTTCTTATCGTAGCTGCTTACGGATTAATCCTACCTGAAAGCGTGCTATCAATCCCGAAATTAGGACCTTACAATATTCATGCATCTTTGCTTCCACAATGGAGAGGGGCTGCACCTATTCATAGAGGTATACTAGCGGGAGATACTCAAACCGGTATAACTATCATGCGCATGGAAAAAGGTCTTGATACCGGCGATATGCTACTTCAACAAGCTATTCCAATTGCAAAAAAAGAAACATCTCAAACTCTTTTTGATGCTTTAGCTGATTTGGGCGGAAAACTTATGATGGCAGCACTCAAGCAAGTTTTTGAACTGCGTGCCGGCTTTATTCCTCAAAATCATGAAAAAGCGACTTATGCACATAAAATTCTTAAAGAAGAATTTACTTTCGATTGGAATATTTCAGCAGTAGATGTTGATAGAAAAGTTCGCGCTTTAATGACTCCTCGCACAATACTTTCCACAAAGAAAGATAATGAGCTAAATGTTCAAATTCTTGAGGGTGAAGTAGTAGACTACTCGAAAGATGTAAATATAGCTGCAGGCACAATTCTGGAAGTAACTCCGGAAAGCCTTATTATTGCTACAACAGATTTAGATAAAGCCTATGCGGTAAAAACAATAAAACCAATAGGTAAAAATGCCATGAAGATTAAAGACTTTGCTAATGGCTATTTATAGAAAAGGAAAAAATTAATATGCTCATGCAAGAAGCCATTGATAAAGCTTTAGAAGAATATAAAAAACTCTTAGAATTGGCAGATGCTACTTTCGCACAAGTTGCAGAAAAGTTTCCGGATGAAATAAAATGTCACGACGGTTGTATTTCCTGTTGTCACTCCCCTTTTGACTTAAGTCTTATCGAGGCTATTGCCTTACAGACTGCATTTAAAAAGAAAATTCCATACGGTGGTTTTCGCTCTTCTATAGCACATGCAGCATCAAATGCTGAACGTTTGCTCGTAAAAGAGAAAAAAAGATTTCATAAACTTACAAAAGAAGGCTATACCCACGCTACAGTATTAGAAGAAGCTTCAAAATTGCAGATCCGTTGTCCACTTTTAGGACCTGAAGATTCTTGTCTGCTTTATGAGGATAGACCAATCACCTGCAGGCTTTACGGTATTCCTTCCGCGATTAATGGAAATGTTCACGTTTGTGGAGAATCCGGTTTTAATTCAGGAAAGTCATATCCAACAGTATTTATATCAAAATTTCAGGATAAGCTTGCGCAAATTTCTTTAGAATTACAAAGAGATTTAAACTCTTCGTACAGAGAGCTTTATAAAGTTTATCTTCCTTTATCTTCCGCCATTTTACACCCAATCGATAAAACTTGGCTTGGAATTAAATCAGAAAAATAAAAGGAAAAATTATGCCTTTACATATACCTGCGTCCGTTTATCGTGACGGAACTCCGCAAGAACTTACTTCGGAACAAGAAGATAATAAAAAACAACTATATGATAGCATGTCGCCAAGACGTCGTAAATTTATCGACAGAATAGGTTATGAAAACTGGGATCCATTCCCAAAGCCTAACGATCCAATGGAACTAAGAGTTGATGCCACGGGGCGTTCAGTTCAGCAATTAGTTCAAGGATTTGGCAAGGCTATGAAAAATCAAAAAGTGATTCCGGGCTATGAAACCGGTCAAGCATTTGAACAAGGTGCACTAGAAATGGCGCTTCACCTTGTAAACAAAGATGAGAAATTTTTGGGAATGTTTGAATTTGCTGTTTGGTATCACCAGCTTCTTCTTAAAGAAGGACATGTTGACGAAAATTAATTCGGTATTATAATAAAAAAGATGTTTTGAAATTACAATTGAATTATAAAAGGATAGGATGAGATATGAAAGAACGTTATGATGATATTGATGAATATATTGCAGACCTTCAAGCTGAAATTGAAGCAACTCCAATCTGTGCTAACCACCACTATAATCTTGGTGTAGCTATGCTTTCAAAAGGTGATTTTGATGCGGCTGAATCATCATTTTTAGAAGCAGTAAGACAGTCTTCAAGACTTTCAGAAGCATATGTTCAACTTGGTGGTATTTGCCTACAAAGAAATGACTTTGAAGGTTGCCTTCGTTACAATGAAGAAGCAAAAAATACCCGTCCAAAATTTGCAATCGCTCAAGCTAACATGGGCTTTGCATACTTGCAACTTGGCGAAGTTGACAAAGCAATCGAAGCTTTAAACAAAGCTTTGAAATGGGATCCAAACCTTGTTCAAGCCCTTACAACTTTATCATCAGCTCATCTTATGAACAATGATAGCGAAACAGGACTTAAAATTGCAAAAGAAGCTTTACGTCTACAACCGGGCTTTGCTCCTGCTTGGCATAACGTTTCACTTGCACATATGGAACAAAACAACACCGCAGAAGCTGTTAAAGCAATGGATAAAGCTTTAGAATTCGGTTACGATGTTCCAAAAGAATTCCGTGACGAAGTAGAACAATATAGATAAATGATTTTTTCGAGAGAAGGAAACCACGTTTTTTGAAAAAAACAAGTTTTCCCTCTCTCGAGCTCTCTCCCTTCCTTAAAAAATATTTAGTAACTTTTTTAAATTTTTTGATAATATTTTTACAAATTTACTTGCAGTAATAAAAAAAGATATTACTCTTGTAGGGAGAGAAAATTAAAGCTTTTAACTTAATTAGCTCTTAATAAATTTACTAAAAAGACTCCTTTTCATAAATCCACAGTTGGTTTTTAAGGAAGGGGAGAGCTCGAGAGGGGAAAACTCATTTTTGACTCAAAAATGCGGTTTCCCCTCTCGAAAGATTGCCTCAAGGAGATAAATCATGTGGGAATATACAGATACGGTTTATGATCACTTCATGAACCCAAGAAACGCAGGATTACTTGAAAATCCATCAGCAGTTGGTGAAGTTGGAAGCTTAGCTTGTGGCGATGCTCTTAAACTTTACTTACAAATAGAAAATGATACTATTACAGATGCAAAATTCCAAACATTTGGTTGCGCATCTGCTATTGCATCATCGTCAGCTCTTACAGAAATGATTAAAGGTATGAGTGTTGAAGATGCATCTAAAGTAAAAAATAAAGATATTGCAGAATTTTTAGGCGGACTCCCTCCTGAAAAAATGCACTGCTCTGTTATGGGTGAAGAAGCTTTAGAAGCTGCTATCCGCAACTATAAAGGTTTACCACCGCTCGAACATGTTGACGATCATAGCCCGCTTATCTGTAAGTGTTTTGGCATTACAGAAAATCAAATTCGTGAAGTTGTGCGCTTAAATGGCTTAAAAGAAGCTAAAGAAGTAACAAACTTTACTAAGGCAGGCGGCGCTTGCGGTAAATGTAAAGCTCAAATTCAAGATATTATTGATGATGAAGCAGGCATTGTAAGTGATAAACTTAAAGAAATTAAACCTGTGCAGTCATCAGCAATGACAAATATCCAACGTATGCAAAAAGTTTTGCAAGTTATTGATACAGATATTCGTCCTCGTCTTGTTCAAGATGGTGGAGATATTGAACTTATTGACGTTGTTGGTGTAAAGATTGTTGTATCCTTTAGAGGAAAATGTGCATCATGCAAATCCTCACACCTTACAATTAAAAACTTAGTAGAAAAAACTCTTAGAGAGCAAGTAGACTCATCTATCGAGGTTGTGGAGGCATAATGCTTACAACTATAAATTCACCTATTTATCTAGATAATAACGCAACTACAAGAGTAGCTCCTGAAGTTGTTGAAGCAATGTTACCAACATTCAGCACTTTATACGGTAACGCATCTTCTATGTATACTTTTGGTGGTCAGATGAAGAAAGCAATTGAAGATTCACGTCAAACAATTGCAAATCTTTTGAATGCTTATCCTGATGAAATTATATTCACATCTTGCGGAACTGAGAGTGATAACTCTGCTTACTATTCTGCAATGCGTTCACAGCCATCAAAAAGCACAGTAATTACCACAAGAGTTGAACACTCTGCTGTTATTAACTGCACAAAATATGCTGAAAGTCTTGGTAAAAAAGCTATTTGGCTTGATGTAAACGAACTTGGTCAACTTGATCTTGCACAGTTTGAAGATACCATCAAGAAAAATGCTGATGATACTTATCTTGTTTCAATCATGCATGCTAACAATGAAACTGGCACAATCTTTCCTATTGAAAAGATAGCTGAAATCGTAAAAGCGCATGGTATTCTTTTCCACGTAGACGCAGTTCAAACTACAGGCAAAGAAAAACTTGATATGCAAAAAACTCCTATTGATTTTCTTGCAATATCAGGGCATAAACTTCATGCTCCTAAAGGCGTAGGTGTTCTTTATGTTCGCCGTGGAACTCGCTTCCGCCCATTTATGCTTGGTGGACATCAAGAAGACGGTAGACGTGCAGGAACTGAAAACGTGCCTTATATTGTTGGTCTTGGAAAAGCTATCGAGCTTGCATCAAACGGTATGGAGCAAGAAAAAGCTAAAATCAAAGCTTTACGTGATAAACTTGAACAAGGTTTAGTCTCTGCAATTCCAAATACTAAAATCAATGGCGACGTAAATAATCGCCTTTGCAACACCACAAATATTTCTTTCAAAAATATTGAAGGTGAAGCTCTTTTACTTATGCTTAATAATTTTGGAATTTGTGCAAGTTCAGGTTCTGCGTGTACTTCAGGTTCATTAGAGCCATCTCACGTGTTACGTGCTATGGGTGTTCCGTATAACTACGCTCATGGTTCACTTAGATTCTCACTTTCACGCTACAATACTGAAGAAGACGTACAGAAAGTTCTCGACGTATTACCTAAAATCGTTGAAAACCTTAGAGCTATGTCACCATTCAGAGATTAGTTTTTTATTGAAGATTATTTTATTCGAGAGGGGGAAACCACGTTTTTTGAAAAAAACGAGGTTTCCCCCTCTCGAGCTCTCCCC
>CAYJEN010000014.1:0-30390 GCA_964369185.1 uncultured Desulfovibrionaceae bacterium | reverse complement strand
GTATTAATCACGGCATCAAGTGCAAGAGGCTTTTCTATAAAATCAAAAGCTCCATATTTTAGTGCAGTTACAGCAGTTTCTATTGTACCATGCCCTGAAATCATAATAATTGGAATATCTTTAAATTCTGCTATAGCTTTAATATGTTGAAGAAGTACAAGTCCATCATTAAATTCATTTTTTTCTGCATTAGATGCGCCTGAAAGCCAAATATCTAATATAATAAGATTAAAAGTTTCGGATTTCAAAAGATTAAGAGCTTCACTGCCATCAACGGCAAGTTTTACTTCATACCCTTCATCTTCTAAAATACCTTGTAGGGAAAAGCGTATTCCTTGTTCATCATCAACTATAAGTATTTGTCTTTTCTTCATACTTTACTCTTTTCACCTTTTATTTTTTCTCTAAGGAAAGTAAGATTTTCTTTTATATAAAAAAATCTCAAAGTAAGCTATAAAATACTCTACTCTAAATAAAAATAAAGTTCAATAGATTGCGCATGCTCTTTCTTAGTGCACTACACTCTAACATACTGGAAAAATATACGTAAAGAGGGGAAAACCTCATCTTTACAGAAATGTGGTTTCCCCCTCTCTCGAATAATCTAATAGATTCGTTATACTCTAACTGCTAGTTGCTCGGTTAGTGTTTTTACGAGTTTTTCACGTTCTTTATCAACATCTGCATCAACAAGAGTTTTCTCTGCTGAGCGGAAAGTGAGTCTAAATGTGAGGTTATGTTCTTCGCTGTCTTTTGATGGAAGATAGAGGTCATGCAATTCTACATTCTCAAGAAGTTTAGTTTTTGCATTTTTGAGTGTATCAACAATATCTTTCATTGCAAGGCTACGAGGAGCAATAACTGTGATATCACGGCGAACCGGTGGATATACAGGTAAGCTCTTGAACTGAATAGTATTTTTTGCTGAAAGTCCGCGGAGAGCACAAAGATTGATTTCAGCATACCATACATGCTCACGAGCGTTGTAATGGTCTGCAATTTCAGGCTTTATGCGACCCATAACTGCAACAACATCACCGGCATCAGAAAGAGGTGAACCACCAAGAGTGATTTTTACTGCTGGGCTCATGTATGGGTGATTACTTACTTTTTCCATTTTCGGTAAAGGAAGATTCAAGAAATTATGGAAGAAAGTTTCCATTATACCTTTAAGGTCTGCATATTCAAATAAATCTTCGCTGTAGCTAGGATGTGGGAAGTGTGAATAGCGTTCACCTGTAAGCAAAATTCCCATTCTACGAGTTTCGTGAACAGTGGTTTCGCTTTTAGGATCTTGAACAAAGGATTGTGCCAACTCAAATAATTTGAGAGAGGTATTTCCTTGCCCCATATTCACTTTCAATGCATTAAGTAGACCCGGAACTAAGTCAGTACGTAACACGTTTTGGTCAGCACTAAGTGGGTTTGCAATGCTTACACGATGCTCTTTCGCAATGTTAAGACGATCTAAATCTTCATGTCCTACAAAGCTGTAGCATACACATTCGTTGAGTCCCATACCTGCCATAAAATGACGAAGTCTTACTAAGAATGGGTGACGAGTTTCAAGCTTTCCGCACTGTTGTAAATCTTTAAGAACAGGCGGGAAAGTTTCAATAATATTATCAACACCATAGCAACGGATAACTTCTTCAGCAAGGTCAGCTTGTCTTGAAAGGTCAGCACGCCAAGTTGGAGCTGTTACAGACCAATTATCTTCATTACTTTTTTCAACTTTACAGCCAAGACCTACAAAAGTATTTTCACAAAATTCTCTTGAAATTTCAATACCTAGTAAATCAATGCAACGTGGATAGCTGAATGCAATTGTTTGAGGCTGTGCAGTTGTTTTTTCAGTTTTAAGAACAGTTGCTCTACAGCTTGCACCGGTGAATTCTTGAATAAGATACGCACAACGATCACGAGCAATATCAACCATTTCAGGGTCAACACCACGTTCAAAGCGGTAAGATGCTTCACTTGAAATAGCAAGTCTGCGTGCTGTTTTTCTAATGAGTGATGGATTAAATACCGCAGCTTCAAGGAAAATACTTGTTGTAGTTTCAGTTGTTTCTGAGTTTAATCCACCCATTACACCACCAAGACCAATAGTCTTAATTTTATCAGCAATGAGAATATCATTTTCTTTAAGAGTACGTTCTTGAGAATCAAGAGTTGTGTATTTATCGCCATCTTTAGCAGATACAACACAAACAGTATCGCCCTCAATTGCAGCTTTATCAAATGAATGTAATGGGATACCAAGTTCCATAAGAACATAGTTTGTTGCATCAACCACATTAGATATTGCACGCACACCAACTGCATTCAAACGATATTTAACCCAAGCAGGAGATTCACCTACTTTTGGATTATCTAAAATTCTACCTGTATAGTATGGTGAAAGATTTGCATCAACATCAAGTTTGAGTTCTACAGGAGTATCTTCAACTTTAAGTTCACATTTTGGCATTGTGAGTGGCAAGTCAAAAGCAAGCGCAACTTCACGAGCAAAACCAAGAACTGATAAGCAATCTGAACGGTTAGGAGTAATACCAATTTCAAGAATTTCTTTATCGAGGTTTAGCGCATCAACAAGTTTAGCACCAACTACGAGTTTATCTTGTGGTAGTATATCGTTTAAAACCATGATACCTTTATGATCTTCAGAGAGTTTTAATTCTCTTTCTGAACATATCATACCACTAGATTCAACGTTTCTAAGTTTTGCTTTTTTGATTTTCAAACCTTCTGGCATTGTTGTACCAACGGTTGCAACAGGAACATATTGTCCTGCGCCAACATTTGGTGCGCCACAAACGATTTGAAGAAGTTCTTCTGCGCCAACATCAACGCTACAAACAGAAAGCTTATCTGCTTCGGGGTGCTTATTACATTCTTTAACATACCCGATAACAATAGGCTCTATTGCTTTGTAAGGCTCTACAATATTTTCCAATTCTAAGCCAAGCATAGTAAGTTTTGCGCCAAGCTCTGCTGCTGTACCTTCATAAGGCACAAATTCTTTTAACCAAGCAAGGGAAAGTAGCATATAAAAATCCTATTAATAGCTTAGTTTGTAAGCTAAAATTTATAATTCTATCTTACAAGCTAAGTAATTTTATTTATTTTGAAAGAATTCTTTGTGTTGTTAAAGCAATTTCCAACTCTTCGTTTGTTGGGAAAATAACAACCGGAATTTTTGATGCAGGAGTTGAAATAACTCTTGGATCACCGCTACGTTTAAGGTTTTCTTCTTGGTTTAGTTCAATACCAACGTAAGAAAGATTTGCTGTTACACCTTGACGTACAAATTCATCATTTTCGCCAATTCCGCCTGTAAATACAAGTGCATCAATACCATCAAGTTCAAGCATGTATGCACCAACATATTTACGGATTCTTTGAACAAGCATTTGGAATGCTAATTCTGCATCTTCATTGCCTTCTTCTCTTGCTGAGTGAAGATCTCTCATATCACTCATTTCGCAAACGCCTAAAAGCCCTGATTTTTTATTGAGAAGGTTATCCATTTCTTCAGCAGAAAGACCTTCGTTTTTCATAAGGAAAAGAACTAATGCAGGGTCGATATCACCACAACGTGTTCCCATCATTAAGCCTTCTAAAGGAGTAAGACCCATTGTAGTATTTACGCATTTACCATTTTTAACAGCTGACATTGAACAGCCGTTACCAAGGTGACAAACAATAAGTTTGCAATCTTCAATTGATTTTCCGAGAAATTTAGTTGCTTCACGTGATACATACTGGTGTGATGTTCCGTGGAAACCATAACGACGGATATTATATTTTTCTGAAAGAGCTTTAGGAATTGGGTAGGTGTAAACCGGTTTTTCCATTGTTGAGTGGAAACCTGTATCAAAAACTGCTACAGCAGGAACACCCGGAAGAAGTTCTTCAACCACGTCAATACCTGTAAGGTTTGCAGGAATATGAAGAGGTCCTAAAGGCTCATATTCTTTGATAGTTGCTTTAACTTCGTCAGTTACAACAGCTTCTTTTAAGCTACCGCCAAGTAATACGCGGTGACCTGTAGCTGAAATTTCGCTTAGGTCAGCAATCACGCCTTTTTCCGGATTGGTAAGCATTGCCATAACTTCAAGCATACCATCTTTGTGAGTAGCAAAAGGTTTTTCTAATTTAATTTTTTCTTCGTTAGCTGTATCAGGGAAGCGTTTGAAAACTAAAGTTCCCATTGATTGACCAATACGTTCAACTAAACCTGAACAAAGAGGTTTTTTTGTTTCCATATCAAGTAATTGATACTTAAATGATGAAGAACCGGCGTTAATAACTAATATTTTCATACTTTATCCTTATTATAATATTTGGAATTATGAATCTTAGCTTCTACGCCAAGAATCACCTAATGAGAATTGACTGAGGAAACGTACATCATTTTCAAAGTTCATACGTAAATCGTTGATTCCGTATTTTAACATTGCAATACGTTCTACACCAAGACCAAAAGCAAAACCTGTTACTTCATCAGGATTATAGCCTACAGACTCAAAAACAGCTGGGTCAACCATACCGGAGCCAAGAATTTCAAGCCAACCTGTAGTCTTACAGATTCTACAAGGTTCACCATCAACATGTCCTTCACCTTTACATTTCATACAAGTTACATCAACTTCCATGCTTGGTTCAGTAAAAGGGAAGAATGAAGGTCTGAAACGTGTTTTGGTTTCTTCGCCAAAAAGAGTTTTACACAATGCAGAAAGAATTCCGCGCAAATGTGATAAAGAAATTTTTTCACCAACAATAAGTCCCTCAACTTGATGGAACATTGGTGTATGGGTTACGTCAGAATCTCTTCTATAAACTTTACCCGGTGCAATAACAGCTAAAGGCGGTTTACGCTCTTTCATTGCTCTTACTTGCATTGGGGAAGTGTGGGTTCTGAGTAATATTTTATCTGCAACAAACAAGGTATCTTGCATATCACGAGCTGGGTGATCATGCGGGAAGTTGAGAGTTTCAAAATTGTAATAATCTGTTTCAACTTCCGGTCCAACTACTGTATCAAAACCGAAGTCTTGAAGAACACGGCAGATATCTTCCATCACCAAGTTAATTGGGTGGATTGAGCCATGCCAAGGCTGTCTGCCTTGAGTTGTATGGTCGAAGTTATTTACAAACTCTTCTTCTTGTTTTTGTTGAAGTTCAGTTTTTTTTGTTTCGATAGCTTCGGTAATACGTACTTTTACAGCATTTACTGCTTGACCAAATTGTGGACGTTCTTCTTTTGGAAGTTCTTGCAATTTTGTCATAAGTTCAGCAATATGCCCCTTACGCCCTAAGTATTCAACGCGAAGCTTTTCAATTCCATCTAACGACAAAACCTGACCAAGCTCACTCGTAAGTGAAACAGTCAGGCTATCAAGTTTTTCACGCAGGTTCATACGTGTCCTTTAGCTAGTTTTAAAAAAGGTGGTAAAAGCTAAGTTTTACCACCTTTTCGTTGTTCAAAAAATTAAGCGTGTGCTTTCACTTGTTCTACGATTTGTGCAAAAGCTGCTTTATCTCTTACCGCGAGGTCAGCAAGAACTTTACGGTTCAATTCAATGCCTGCTTTTTGCATTGCATTTACGAAACGTGAATAGCTCATACCGTGTTCACGAACTGCTGCGTTGATACGCATGATCCAAAGTTTACGGAACTCTCTTTTCTTAACTTTACGATCACGGTATGCATAGCATAATGAACGTTCTACAGCTTCTCTAGCTGTGCGGTATAATTTATGACGACCAGAGCGAAAGCCTTTCGCCATATCCAAATACTTTTTGTGCCTACGATGAGCGGCAAGCCCTCTCTTTACACGCATGGATTTTCTCCTTTTTCATTCGACGAGGCGGAAGGTATGCCAGACGAATGTCTAAATATTACAAAATTTCTAACCTAGTATATAAAAACATATACTATTGGTAAAACTAAACCTAATGTGCTTACTATGCGTAAGGCATCATTCTTTTTACTGCTTTTTCGTTTGTGCTGTCTACAATAGCAGATTTACCGAGGCGCATTTTTCTTTTCGCATTCTTTTTAGTAAGAATGTGACGTAAGTTTTGTTTGCGACGACGGAACTTGCCGCTACCGGTAACTTCAAAACGTTTTGCAGCGCAACGACGTGTTTTAATCTTTGGCATTGAGAGCTCCTTAAAAATTTCCTGACCTAAGTCAAGATGAAATATCATCTGCACTATACGTGCGAACACGTTTTATTGCATACTTTTAATTTTAACACAAGCTTTTTTTAATGAGTTTTTTATTTTTTGTACGTCTATGCTAATTTTGAAAGCCTTGATTTTTTATTTTCACTTCTATATACTCCGCTTGACTAACAAAATTGTTAGAGAATTAAAACTCTTTTTTTATGAAAAAGAACCTAGGAAATCAATAATGCTTGAACTTTTAAATTCAAAATATGGAATATATATAATTACTGCCGGAATTTTTATTGGTCTTGGTATTATATTAAGATTTTTATTCGGACCAAATGGCGTTTTCAAAGACAAAAACCTCACCTATGGTATCGATGAAGACAATCATGAACAGAAATAACACCCTTATAGCCCTTGAAGATTTTATATCTTATTTTAATAATTATGTTGAACCTTATTTAATGGTAGATGAAATTGCCTCTAGCCTGCGAATAAAAAAAGAACATACTTTTCAAGTGTTAAGTCTTGGTCAACAGATTATGAAAGATTTTTCCGAGCAACTACACTTTCCTCTTCAACTTGCTTGCCTTTTTCATGATATCGGTAGATTTGAGCAAATGAAAATCTATAAAACTTTTCACGATCCAATATCATGTAATCATGCACTCTTGAGCATGAAGGTTCTAAAAAATAATCAAGTATTTAAAGATATTTCAAAAGATGTGCGTGAACTTGCTTTTACAGGAATAGCATTACATAATCGTTTTATTTTCCCTACTAAGCTACCAAAAAATCATAATATTATTTCTTTAGCTGTGCGAGATGCAGATAAAATTGATATCTTACGCGTTATGGTGGAAAATTTCGTCAACGCAAAAGGTGATAGCGACACTCTATTTTTGCACGTAAAAGATGAACCTACTTATACGCCTGAAATTTTAGAAGCCTTTTTTGCAAAATCCGCAATTCGTTATTCAGATTTACGCTATGTAAATGATTTTAGAATATTACTCTGTGGATGGCTAAATGATATCAACTACTCTACTTCGTTCAGAATAATTAAAGAAAAAAATTATTTTGCACATATTTTAAAAGATTTACCAAATACTGATAAGCTAAGTCAATTAAAACAAGAAGTAAACCTCTTATTAAATTCATAATAGCTTTTTAATTTCTTTTACTGTATTTTTGATTTGCATTTTGCATGTTTTTTAGCTATTAACTGCTGTGTTCTTCTTTTACGAGAATACATTTTGGAAATACATACATTATGAAATTAAATAATAAAATAAATATAGAGTTTATGCACTTGCTAAGCCTTACCGGTATTATAGTGCTTGCAACACTCTTCATCTATGGATACAATAGTGGTTACCTTACCTCTATTGAAGAGCTACAAAAACTTATGAAAGAATACGGGGTGATAGCACCTTTAATCTTTATTTTGTCGCAAGTTGTACAAGTTGTTTTTCCAATTGTTCCCGGTGGTCTTGGTTGCCTTGCAGGTGTCTTCTTGTTCGGACCTTACTGGGGATTTTTATATAATTATATTGGTATAGTAATCGGTTCTTTAATTGTTTTTGGCATCTCTCGATTGTATGGAAAAAGGCTGCTCTTTCTCTTCTTTCCAAAGCGCACCATTGCCAAGTATATGAAGTGGACACGGGAAGGAAATCGTTTCACAAAGCTTTTTGCTTTAGCCATATTTTTCCCTGTTGCTCCTGATGATTTACTCTGCTATATCGCCGGCACAACAAAGATGAAATGGCGAGAATTTACACTTATTATTGTTTTAGGTAAACCAATGTCAATCGCTCTTTACAGCTTAGTATTAGTTGTATTATATGAGCAGGTTATTACATTTATTAAGTCTATAGGATTTTAGAGGATTTATGAAAGTTCTTGTATATATGGGAAGTTTTAACTTGTTAGAAAAAAGTGGTATTGGGCGTTCTATGCTTCATCAAAAACTTATTCTTGAAAGAGAAGGTTTACACGCTGATGAACCTATAGATGAACCTGATATTGTTCACATTAATACAGTTATGCCTGATTCTGTTCTTTTTGCGTTTAAATCAAAACTACAAAAGAAGAAAATTGTCTATTACGGACATTCAACTATGGAAGATTTCAAAAATTCTTTCTTTGCCTCAAATCTACTCGCTCCTCTTTTTAAGCAATGGATTAAATTCTGTTATAATCTAGGAGATGTAATTGTAACACCTACAAATTATTCAAAAAATATTTTAGATACTTATGGACTAAAGAAAAATGTCTATCCCTTATCTAATGGTATAGACACTGAATTTTTCTCTCCTAAAAAAGTTGATAAATCAGCATTTTGCAAAAAATACGGCATTGCAGAGGATGAAAAAATCGTTATCTCTGTAGGTCATCTTATCGAGAGAAAAGGCATACTTGATTTTATTGAACTTGCTCGCCGTATGCCCCATGTGAAATTTATTTGGTTTGGCTACACAAATACATCACTAATTCCAAGAACAATAAAAGACGCTATAGCAAGTGCACCGAAAAACCTTATCTTTGCCGGCTATGTTACAAAAGAAGAATTGCGTGATGCCTACTGTATTGCTGACTTATTTGCTTTTATGAGCCATGAAGAAACAGAAGGAATTGTTGTTCTTGAAGCTCTTGCCTGTAAAATTCCTATGATTGTGCGCTCTATTCCTGTTTATGAGGACTGGCTTGAAGATAATAAAAATGTTTATAAAGCAAAGTCACTTGAATCTTTCCACATAAAAACACGCGCTATCCTTTCAAAAGCTATTCCATCGCTAACAGAGGAAGGGCGTAAGGTTGCTCATTCACGTAGTATTTCGGCGGTTGGGCAAAAATTGAAGGATATATATTTCAAAGAATTAGTATAGTTTTCTCTTTCCCCTCAGCTATAAACAAATTCTATTCTCTAAACATTGACATTCTTATAAAAACTGACTATTCTTTCCAAAATTTTATAAGACACAATATTATAAGGATAGATATATGAAAACATCAGCTGAACTTTTTGATCGTGCCAATAAAGTGATTCCGGGTGGCGTAAACAGCCCTGTTAGAGCGTGTAAAAGTGTAGATTCAACTCCTCTTTTCATTGCAAAAGCGAAAGGAACAAAACTCACTACTGTTGAGGGGCAAGAACTTACCGACTTTGTTCTTTCATGGGGACCTATGATTTTAGGTCATAATCACCCAAAAGTTGCTGTTGCTATCAACCAAGCTATTCCTAATGGAACAAGCTACGGTGCACCTTGCGAAAATGAAGTTATTCTTGCTGAAGAAGTTATTGCGGCAATGCCTTCACTTGAAATGGTGCGTATGGTAAACTCAGGAACTGAAGCTACAATGTCAGCTCTTCGTCTTGCACGAGCTGTAACAAAGCGTAATAAAGTTATTAAATTTATTGGTTGTTATCACGGTCATGCTGACCCATTCCTTGCATCTGCCGGTTCTGGACTTGCAACTCTTGCTATTCCCGGAACTCCTGGTGTAACCGAAGCGACTGTTGCTGACACTCTTGTTGTTCCTTACAACGACATTGAAGCTGTACGTGAAACTTTCAAACTCTATCCTGATCAAATCGCCGCAGTTATTATTGAACCTGTAGCGGCGAACATGGGTCTTGTTCTTCCTAAAGAAAATTTCCTTAAAGAATTGCGTGAACTTACAACAAAAGAAAATGCTCTTCTTATTTTTGATGAAGTTATCACAGGTTTCCGTATGTCATACGGTGGTGCTCAAGAATACTACGGTATTGACCCTGACTTAACTACATTCGGTAAAATCATTGGTGGTGGTCTTCCTGTAGGTGCTTATGGTGGTAAGCGTAAATTTATGGAACAAATTGCTCCTTGCGGAAATGTTTATCAAGCAGGAACTCTTTCAGGAAACCCGCTTGCAATGGCTGCCGGTATAGCAACTTTAAAAATTCTCAAAGAAATGGACTATAAAGCTCTTGAAGAAAGAGTTGCTGTTTTTGCTAAACAAATTGAAGATATCCTAAAATCAAAAAATCTTCCTGTTCAAGTAAAACAAATTGCATCTATGCTCACCATTTACTTTACTGAAAATGAAATTGTAGATTTTGCATCAGTAAGCACTGCAGATGCAGCTCTTTACACAAAATTTTACAAACATATGCGTAACAATAATATCTACATTGCTCCATCTGCTTTTGAAGTTGCAATGCTTAGCTTCCAGCATACAGAAGAAGATTTCGATAACTTCCTTAAAGCTGTTGAATCATTCCAAGCATAATTTTTAAGAGATATAAATTTAATATAAAAGCCTTCCTCTAAATTCCTTGTTATGGATTATGAGGAAGGCTTTTATGTGTGTTGTGAGTATAAAATAAATTATGAAAAAGAGAGAGTTTCCCCCTCTCGAAAAAAATTCAAAATTTCTTAATTAAGCGGTTTCCATTTTATTCTTTTTTCTAGACTTGCAAAGATTGCGGTACAAAGCCTAGATATAAAGAAGTAGAGAATCATACATACAATCCAAACTTCAAAGGTTAAGCGTGTAACTGCCATAACTTCGAGCGATTGAAATGTGAGTTCAGGAAGAGAAACAAGAGCAGCAAGTGCAGAATCTTTAAAGATAGAAACTGTCTGCCCTGCAAGTGGTGGAAGCATTATCGGCTTTGCTTGCGGAAGAAGAACGTACCATAAAGATTGAAATTTGTTAAACCCAAGTGATGATGCCGCTTCCATTTGAGTTTTAGAAATACTCTCAATGCTAGAACGTACTATCTCTGAAATATAAACACCTTCATAAATTCCTAAAGCGATAATAGCGGAAGTCATACCCTCTATCTGCATAGGTGGAGAAAATATATAAGTAAAAATTTCAAGTCCGCTTGGAGATAGAGTATAAGCAAAATCTTGAAGAGCAAACACAAAGTTAGAGAAAAATTGCCCCGAAAAGAAGTAAATTAAAAAGATAAATATTAATGGTGGAATATTTCTGATGGTCTGCACAAATAAGGTGAATGGTAAAACGGCAAGTCCACGCTTATTTGCTGTGTATGAGCCAACGCATAAACCAAAAATAATCGCAACTATAAATGACCATATTCCAAGTCTTACAGTCATGAAAAAGCCCTTTGTCAGCATACCAAGTTGCAAATCGCCATTTTTATTTTCATAGGCGATATAAGGCATAAGTCTTTCCCATCGCCAAATTCTTTCACTTCCGGCAAGTAAGTGCCAAAGGGAAAAAAGTATGATAAGTGCGATAATGCCAAGTAAGATATAATCAGTTCTATTTAGATTTGACCATGATCTTGGCGGGGTTGTACCCGGTATGATTGACGAGGACTTTTTCATGTTTTACTCTTTGTTATTTTCCAGAATTATTCTTCTGACCAATCTTTACCTTTGAACCAATAAGCTTCACGTTCAGCAAGCCAACCGTCTGCGGTGCGAGCAGCAATCCATTCATTAAGTACTTTTAAAGTTTCTTCATCATTTTTTTTCACTGCCATACCAATAGGTTCTTTATAGTCAGTAATTTCAAAAGGAACAAAAACTTCATTAGGATTATCAGCCGCTGCGAAAGATGGAAGAGGTGCAGAGGTTAAAAATGCGTGTGCTCTTCCTGAAATAACTTCTTCAACACAAGGTGCTTCATCAGCAAATTGACGAATAGTTGCATTCGGGAAAAGTTTTTTTGCATAAAGAGCCGGTGTTGAACCTGTGCGAGTAATGATAGTTACTTCAGGACTATTGAAATCTGCCATACTTTCTAATTTTCCGGCTTTTGGAATACTTGCAAGGAGTTCAAGCTCTGTAAAGTCGTAAGGATTTGTAAAGCTTACTTGTTCGGAACGTTCAGGAGTAACGCCCATACCGCCGATGATAACATCAAATTTTCCTGCCAATAGTGCCGGAATAATACCATTCCATGCTGTAGGCGCAAGTTGAAGACGTAAACCTAAGTCTTCAGCAAGTCTTGTTGCAACATCGATCTCAAAGCCAACAAATTCTCCGGCATTATTTTGCATTGCCCATGGTACGAATGATGAAAAACCAACGCGCAAAACGCCTCTATCTTCTGCTTTTGCTATTGTGGAGTCAGCAGCAAATGCGCCACTTGTCATAAAACAAAACATCAAAATTAATAACAAAATCTTCTTCATGATCTCTCCAAGTTAAAAGGTTTAGCGTAAAATTCCTTTTTTCTTCTTTGCATACTTTGCATAATAGCCTAAAGGAATACTTACAAACGATGTCAGCACCAAATAAAATAAAGCAACAATTAGCCAAATTTCAAAGGATAAATAAGTTTCAGATATGAGTTCAGTTGCTCTTAAAGTTAAATCAGCAACTGAAATTGCAGATACTAATGAAGTATCTTTTATCAATGAAACCATTTGCCCTGTTAAACTTGGAAGTATATTACTAATTGCTTGAGGAAGAACTACAATTCTACCTGTTTGCATGGTGCTAAAGCCTAGTGAAAATCCGGCTTCCCATTGAGTAAATGGAACAGATCTAAATCCTGCTCTAAATATTTCAGCCATGTATGCCCCCTCAAAACAAGCAAGAGCAACACAAGCAGCTAGAAATGGATTCAAAGAAAATATTGGTGCAAATACAAAATATACTAAATATAATTGCATAAGTAAGGGCGTGTTACGAACAATTCCGATAAAGCCCTTCGCTAGTAAATGAGCAACAGGAGATGCCGACAAGTTCATTGTCGCAAGTAAAACTCCAATTCCTAAAGCAAAAATAAGGCTTACAGCAATAAGCTCAAAGGTAACTACGAGGGATTTTAATAGAACTCCAAAAACAATACCGTTTTCAGTATAAGATATAATATGAGGAAAAACTTTATCAAATTGCCAATTATATGCTTGTGCAATGTAAGTAAACAATAAAATAGTCAATATTAAAAAAGCCGTAGAAAAGACTATAGGAAAAAAGTTTTCTCTCAGCCCTTCAATTTTGGTATTTTTGCTTTTTCCAACTTCCATAAATTGCTGACTTGTTTTAGTTTCTTGCTCGTCTTGCTTTGAAGGTGGGCTATTTAATATTGTTGACATAGTTTTACTCTACAAGAATTTAATCATTCTGTGAATGAGAAACTTCGTTATTTATATTTTCTTGCATTCTTTCGATATAGTCAAGAAAAGTTTGTTGCTCTTCTTCACTGAAACCTTTCCAGAGAGAAGTGTTTAATTCTTCTGAAATATTCCAAAAGTAATTTTCAAAACTTCTACCTTTTTCTGTAAGGCAAAGGTTTTTAATTCTTACATCTTCCTTACTTGCTTCACGCTTAATAAAGCCTACCTTTTCAAGCTTATCCACAAGCACGGTTAATGTACTCTTACACTTTCCAATGCGACTTGCAATTTTGGACATTGGTTGCTTATCTTCTTTATAGAGCTGAATAAGTATATCCCCATGTGATACCATAAGACCCTTTGCTCCTGCCTTATCAATATTTTTTATAAGGAAGTTATCTATTGCGTTACGCAGTCTATAAATTGATTTTACAACAATACCGGGGTTTAACATTTACTAATCACCTTAAAATAGTTTGATATCGAACAGTATAAGGCTTAATCTATAACTTGTCAAGCTAATCAGGATTATTTCCTAAATATTAATCTTTTTTTGTCCTTCAGTGATAGTTTCAAGGACAACTTTATGAATAGCAGGGAAAATTTCTGCAAAATTTGAAGGAGAAAGCCTTTGAGTCTCGATAAACTTCACAGCTATTTCCTTGCTTACTTGCAAAGCTTCCTTATTAAGTTTATGAATATTTTGTTCTCTGTTATATGACATACTTTCCTCAAAGTTAGTTTACGATTTTCTAAATAATACCTTTTACGCTTTACTTTGTCAAATAGACATAAAAATAAATATTTTACTTATTGAAAAATAATAAATTTGAAGCTTGAAAAATTTTATATAAACTCTTTAAACTTGAATTAGTTTCAGAAATCTATTATAAGAAAAGATACAAGTGACTATCTATTACAATAGTCAATATTTTTAGGAGTTTATATGTTTGTTCATTTGCACTGCCATACAGAATTTAGTCTTTTGGATGGAGCAATAAAGCTTAAAGACTTGATATCTAAAGCAAAAGAATTTAATATGCCGGCAGTAGCAATAACCGACCACGGCTTTATGTTCGGCGCTACGCATTTCTATACTCAAGCAAAAAGTGCCGGAATTACTCCGATTATTGGATGTGAAGTCTATGTCTGTAATGATCATACAGATAAAACAAGTGATGTTTCAAGAGTAAGGCATCACTTAATTCTACTTGCTCAAAATAATACAGGCTACGCAAATTTATTGAAGATTGTCACAAAGGGTTGCCTTGAGGGACTTTACTATAAACCAAGAGTAGATAAAGAAATTTTAAGAGCTCACAGCGATGGATTAATCGCTCTTTCAGCTTGCATTGCAGGTGAAGTTCCACGTACTCTTTTAGGGCAAAACAAACTTCTTCCAAATGGTGGCGACTTTAATCAAGCCATTGAAGTAGCTAATGAATATTCTGCTATCTATCCCGATAGATTCTACCTTGAAATTCAAGATAATACTCTTCCCGAACAAGCAAAAGTTAATGATTTAGTTATAAAACTTGCAAAAGAAACTAATCTTCCGCTTGTAGCTACGAACGACTGCCACTACCTTACAGCAGAAGACGTTGAAGCGCACGATATATTGCTTTGTATTCAGACTCAGGCAAAAGTGAACGACGCTAAACGTATGTCTTTCGATGCTAAAGACTTATATTTTAAATCTCCCGAAGAAATGATTAAAGCTTTTAGTCATTGCCCTGAAGCTATTGCAAATACATTGAAAATTGCAGAAGAGTGTTCTCATGTTGAGCTTGATTTAAAAAGTAACTTCTTCCCTGTTTACGATCTTCCGGAAGGAATGACCCTTGAAACAGAGTTTCGCCGTCTTGCCGTTGAAGGGCTAGAAAAACGAATTGAGCAACACCCAAATAAAGAAAGTCTTGATATTCCACTCTATAAAGAAAGATTGGAGTTTGAACTTAATGTTATTTGCGATATGGGCTTTCCCGGATATTTCCTTATAGTTCAGGACTTTATCAACTGGGCGAAAGATAATAAAATTCCGGTTGGACCGGGTCGTGGTTCTGCAGCTGGTTCTTTAGTTGCGTGGGCGATTAGAATTACAAACCTTGATCCAATCCCTTATAATCTTCTTTTTGAGCGTTTCTTGAATATCGAACGTGTTTCCATGCCTGATATAGACGTGGACTTTTGCGAGGATAAAAGAATTGATGTAATCCGCTATGTTATGAACAAATACGGTGCAGATAAAGTAGCGCAGATTACCACTTTCGGAAAAATGAAAGCAAAGGCTGTTGTGAAAGACGTTGGTCGTGCGCTTGATGTTCCTTATAAGGATACGGATTTTATATCAAAACTTATTCCGACTGATCCTAAAATCACAGTAAAAAAAGCTATTGATACAGTTCCTGAAATTCAAGAACTTTATAAGAATGATAGAAGCATTAGAAAAATGCTTGATATTTCAATGAGATTAGAAGGTCTTTCACGTCACGCATCAACTCACGCCGCAGGTGTTGTTGTATCAGATAAACCGATGGTGGAATATCTTCCACTCTATCGTGGTAAAAAAGACGAACTTGTAACGCAATACGACATGAAAATGGTTGAAAAAGTTGGACTTGTTAAGTTCGACTTCCTCGGGTTGCGTACAATGACCCTTATCGAAGAAACTTTAGACAATCTTAGAAATCAAGGCAAAGAAGCCCCTGATTTAGACACAATGAGTCTTGATAATCCACAGGTTTACGAACTTTTTTCTCGTGGTGACACCGATGGTGTTTTCCAGCTTGAAAGTTCGGGTATGCGTCAGTATCTCCGTCAGCTCAAACCGACTTGCTTTGAAGATATTATTGCTATGCTTGCGCTCTACCGTCCTGGTCCTTTAGGGTCTGGAATGGTTGATGAATTTATTAAAAGAAAGCATGGTGAAGTTGAAGTAACCTACCCTCTTCCACAACTTGAAACTTGCCTAAAAGATACGTATGGCGTTATTGTTTACCAAGAACAAGTTATGCAAATTGCTCAGATCGTAGCAAAATATACTCTTGGCGGAGCGGATTTACTTCGTCGTGCAATGGGTAAAAAGAACCCTGAGGAAATGGCAAAAGAGGGCGTAAAGTTTATTGATGGTGCACTCAAAAACGATGTTGATGAGAAAATTGCTAAAGAAATATTTGATTTAATGGAGAAATTCGCGGAATACGGCTTTAACAAATCGCACTCCGCCGCTTATGCTCTTATCACTTATCATACTGCCTATCTAAAGACTTTCCATAAAGTAGAATTTATGGCGGCTCTTTTGTCGAGCGAGATAGGAAACCAAGATAAGATATTGAAATATATATCATCTTGTCGTGATATGGGTATTGAAGTTCTTGCGCCAAACTTACAAGTTTCAGGGCATGATTTTACTCCGCATGAAGGATCTATCATCTATGGACTTGGAGGTGTTAAAGGCATAGGCGCTGAAGCAATTAAAGAAATCGTAAGAGCTAGATATGATGAAGATAATGGCTCAGATAAAGCTTTCTACTCTTTCTTTGATTTTCTTTGTCGTGTAAACCTTAGAAAAGTAACAAGAAAAGTTATCGAATGCCTTATTAAGTCAGGTGCTTGTGATTGCTTTAATGTCAGCAGAAACGGTCTACTTGCTTCGGTTGATGTTATGATTGCAAGAGCGCAGAAAAAGGCAAAAGAAAAGGATTCAAATCAAGTTTCTCTTTTCAGTCTTATGCCTGAAGAGGAAGCTCCACAGTTGCCAAATCTAGGTGCGGATATCCCAGAAGCAAGCCTTCCTGAATGGGATGATGATGTTATGCTAAACTTTGAAAAAGAAGTGCTTGGCTTTTTCCTCTCCTCTCACCCGCTTCAACCTTTCCGAACTGATTTCTATCGTTTAAACATCAAAGAAATTGATGAGGCTTGTGAATATCCTGATAAATCTGAAGTGCATATTCCTGTGTTAATCACCGGAATAAAAGAGATTCTTACAAAGAAAGGCGATAAAATGGCTTTCATTAGCATTGAAGATTTAACAGGTAGAGGTGAGGTGATTTTCTTCCCTAAGTCTTACGCTGAACATAAAGAACTTCTCTATTCTGAACAACCTCTCTTGCTCACAGGAACAATTGATAAAAAAGATGAATTTGACGACGATGACGCTGCGGAAGATGAAGAAAAAACAAGTGAAATCAAATTACTAGGTGAAAATGTAAAGTCTTTATTAGAAGCAAGTAAAACCTGCACGCAACCAATCACTTTACAATTACCAAATCAATGCTTAAATTCAGATGGCTTAGGAGAATTTCAAAGGTTACTTGGCGAATACAAAGGAAGCACAGTTACAAAAATTTCCTTTGATGTCGATAATATATCATGTGAAATGCAACTAGGCGACGACTATAAAGTTCTTCCATGCCCTCAATTCTTCAAAGCTTATTCTACATGGAAATTTGAAAAGGAAAAAATATAATGCAAACAGGAAATAAACAATCACTTTGGCAACTTACTGTTCGTTCGGATTTCTCATCTGCACACGCACTCAGAAACTATAATGGTAAATGCGAAAATATTCATGGGCATAACTATCATGTTGAAATGGTTGTAGAAGGCACAAAACTTTCTGACGATGTTGAACTAGTGGTGGACTTTACAGTTCTTAAAAAAATTCTGCGAGATGCCGCTGGAACTCTAGATCACAAAAATATCAATGAATTTCCACCTTTTGACAAAATTAATCCATCTGCTGAGAATTTAGCTCGTTACCTTTACAAACTTCTCGAGATAAAGCTTAGAGAAGAATTACAAGCACTTCCTCACGTAGATACAATTAAACTCTATTCTGTAAGCGTGAGTGAAAAAGCCGCTCAAACAGCTACATATAGAGAATTCTAAACACTAATAAATGAAAAAAAATTATTTACCTAATCACGTACTAGAAGACGCTAAAATAATTCATAAAAAAGACTTTGCAGATATTCAACTTATCTGCGGAGTCTTAGCTAGTTTAAACGAGAAAGAAGAGAAGGAATTTTTTAATAATCTTCAAGAAAAAGAATACCTTTTTTACGATTATATACTTCCCGAACGAAATATTTATTATCCTACAAATATTTTTTACGGGCTTTATCTAATATCGCACCTTGGCAAATTACGATACAATGAATACATGAAGTTAGGTGCTTTACGTGGCTTACTTCATAAATACGGCTTTCACCCTAAAGATGTGACTATAAGATTTCTTGGCGCATTTGCCGCTATACACGCAATAAAAAGAGATTAATTTATGAATAATCAAGTCTCACAAATTATAAAAACTCAAAAAAAAGAATATATTGCAAAGTCTGGAATTGCGACAATTGCAAAAATTGCAAGCATGGCAAGAGAAGAAGGTCGATTTGTAGTTATTCTTGCAAAAAATAGAGAAGAAGCGAATATATATCAATCTTTTACACAATTATTCAGCCCTCTTTCTGCGCAAATAAAAAGTGAAACTCACAAAAGTGATAAAACAAAAATTGATGAGCAAGCCAAACTTAAAAAACAAGAATGGCTTTCACTTCCATCGTTTGCATTTCGCTCATTTAATCGTCAAGGTTGGGCAGAAAGACTTGGAACTCTTTATAGAATTAAAGAATCACAAGGTCTTATCTGCACAATCGACAACCTTATAGCTAAATTTCCTCCTCTAAATTTCTTTGAGGATCAACAACTCACTATAAAAAAAGGTGAAGATTTAAGTCCTGAACTTCTTATTGAACAACTTATAAATTGGGGATATGAACGAGTTCCAATGGTTGCCAACAGAGGAGAAATGGCTCGCCGTGGTGACATTATTGACCTTGTCTGCCCTCTTTATTCCAAGGCTTTACGT
The DNA here is from genome assembly GCA_964369185.1 of uncultured Desulfovibrionaceae bacterium. Lineage (GTDB taxonomy): Bacteria > Desulfobacterota > Desulfovibrionia > Desulfovibrionales > Desulfovibrionaceae > CAYJAZ01. Next base: position 11,249 of record CAYJEN010000014.1, on the reverse strand, counting down.
ATTGAATTCTTTGGTGATACCGTTGATGAAATAAGACTTTTTGACACACAAACTCAGCGTTCAGTCGGTTTTTTAGAAGAAGCAGAAATTTTTACTGTTCACCCAATAAAAAGCGATAAAGAATCTGCCGTAAAAATGCGTGAACGCTTTGTAAGACTCTTTCAAAAGGGCTTTATAACAGAATTTGCACAAGCTTCACTCTTCAAAGCTCTTGATAGACATGACTTTAAACTCATGCCGGGCCTAGCATACGATGCTCCAAGCATTCTTGAAGAATGGCTCCCGAAAAACACACTTTGGATTTTACCGGATTCCCTTGAATTTGAAGAAGATATAAAGTCAGCATTTAGTAAGCTTCACTCAGATTTAGATGAAGACAATCAAGAAACAGGTCTTGATCAAAACATAGAATACGCTCTGCGTTCAACTGATAACATATTAGCATCATTAGAAAACCGTGCTCGAATATACGCACAAAGCATGATTATGGGAATAGAGCAACAAGGTGAAGTTCTTCAAGAACGCACTCTTCGCTCCTATCAAGATTTATTCGCTCAGCACACTGATCTTAATCGACCATGGCAACAATTAGTAAATGCTCTGAAAGATTGGCAAAAAAAGTATAATCAGACAATCCTTACTTTTCATTCATCAAGAGGACGCGATAAATTTCTTAAGCTGATTGAGCAAGAAAATATTTTTCCACAGCTTTCATATTCATCAAAAGGTAAAGGATTATATGCCCTTGTAGCTTCTTGTAATACAGGTGCAGAACTTGTGTGGGATAATAGCATTATTCTTTCTGAGGATATTTTACGTCCTAATACGGATAAATCACGTCCAATTCCAAAAGGTGTTTTTAAAGGCTTAGATAATTACGATGAATTAAATATTGAAGATTTACTTGTACATAGAGATTATGGTCTTGGAAAATTCAAAGGTTTAATGCGTCTTGAACTTGGTGCAACTGCAAATGACTATCTACTCATAGAATATGCAGAAGAAGCAAAACTTTATTTGCCTGTTGACAGATTATCACTAGTTCAACGATTCAAAGGAGATGGCTTTCCTCCTCTAGACAAACTCGGTTCAAGTGTATGGACTAATTCAAAAGAAAAAGCTAAAAAAGCAATTGAAGCGATAGCAGCGGATTTAGTTGAAATCTATGCATTACGCAAAGTAGCAAAAGGCTTTAGTTATTCTCCAATTGGTGAATTATATAGAGAGTTTGAAGCAAGTTTTGGCTTTGAAGAAACACCAGATCAAGCCAAAGCAATTAACGACGTTCTCGCCGATATGGAAAAACCTACTCCAATGGATAGATTAGTCTGCGGTGACGTTGGTTTTGGCAAAACAGAAGTTGCTCTACGAGCCGCTTTCAGAGCCGCTATTGATGGTCGTCAAGTAGCTCTTCTCTGCCCTACAACAATTCTTGCAGAACAGCACTATCAAACTTTTCGTTCAAGACTTTCCGGCTTTGCTCTAAATGTTGGACTTCTCAATAGATTTGTTAGCAAGGCAAAGCAAACAGAGACATTAAAGCTTGCCGCTAAAGGTCAAATTGATATCCTTATAGGAACGCATCGCCTTTTATCTCAAGATGTGCAACTGCCAAATTTAGGCTTGATGATTCTTGATGAAGAACAGCGTTTTGGTGTTCGTCATAAAGAAAAGCTTAAACAACTTAAAAAGAATGTGGATTCTCTTACACTTACAGCTACTCCAATTCCTAGAACTCTTCAACTTTCAATGTCCGGCATTCGTGAACTCTCTGTAATTGAAACAGCGCCAACACAAAGAAAACCTGTAATAACAGCTCTAATTAATAGAGATAAAAATCTACTCAAGCAAGTAATTGAAAGAGAACTAGAGCGCGAAGGGCAGATTTTCTGGATTTACAATAGAGTTCAAGGTATAGAAAAAGTTGTTGAGTATGTTCAAAGCCTTGCGCCTAATGCAAGGGTTGGAATGGCTCATGGTCAACTACCAGAAAAGCAACTTGAAGACTCTATGAATAAATTTTGGCATGGCGAACTTGATATTCTTGTCTGTACTTCTATTGTTGAGTCTGGGCTTGATTTTCCTCGAGCGAATACATTGATAGTCGATCAAGCGCAGATGTTTGGACTTGGTCAACTGTATCAATTAAGAGGTCGTGTTGGTCGTAGTGATAGACAAGCTTATGCATATTTTGTGGTTTCTAATACAGAATCGCTCACTCCTATTGCCAAAGAAAGAATGCGTATTATCCTTGAACTAGACTATCTAGGAGCAGGATTCCAACTAGCAATGGAAGATTTACGACTTCGAGGAGCCGGAAATATCCTAGGAGAAGTTCAATCAGGTCACATGACAAGACTAGGATTAGACCTATACCTTGAAATGCTTGAAGAAGCTGTAGCAAAACTCAAAGGTGATGAACTTATACGTACTGAAACAGAACTAAATATCACAGTGCCTGCTTATATTCCTGAAAGTTATATTGTCGAAACAAAAGAAAGACTCAAGTATTACAAAATGTTATCATCTGCTCCGACGGAAGACTTGAGAAGCGAAATTGAACTTGAAATGCGTGACAGATTTGGTACTTTACCAAATGAACTCAATGTATTCCTTGCGATACTAGACCTAAAAGAGTTAGCAAGTAACTTACAGTGCGCAAAAGCAGATATCTTTGTAGACAGAATCCGCTTTTCGTGGTCAGCAAACCAACAAAAACTTAGTCCGGAAACAATTATTAAATTCGTTTCACAACATAAAACTAGAGTTAAAATGCTCCCACCTGCTGTGCTTGATATAAAACTCAATACAAAACTTGATTTATCCACTTCTTTAGTTGAAGTAAAACAGTTAATTGCAAACCTTACAAATGAATAACAAAGGTATTTTATGAAAATTATTTACACAATCTTACTTTCTTTTCTACTTGCTTCTCAAGCTATCGCAACTGAAGTTCAAGAAAGTAATACAAATGAAAATTCTAATTGGTCAGATATTTTATGGAATGAGTTACTCACTCTTACACCCGAAAATATTATCCAAAATTTCGAGACCTTACCCTTTGGAACAATCGCAACAGTAAATGACTCTCCTATCACATTGCAAGAACTTGAAAGCCTTGTCGATATGAATTCTGATAGCTACACTGATGAGCAGTTTACTCTTGATGATGTTTTAAACGAATACTCAATACATCTTTTTGAATTAGTTCGTCAAAAAATTATTGCTCAAGAAGTAAAGCAATTGGCACTTCCTATTGATTACAGTCAAGCTGAAAAAATTGAAGAAGCAATACGCACAAGCTATGGAGAAGATTTTGAAAGTGAACTTCAAATAGATGGAATAAGCCTTGCGTATTGGCGTAAACAGTTGCAAGCTCAGATAGAGCAAGAAGCTTTACAAAATTATATTGCTGAACAAGTTGAGCTTACTTCTGATGAAATTATAAACTATTATAGTCAAAATAAAGAAAAATTTCTTATACCGGAACGTTATAATCTAATAATGTTTTCCTCTTTGTCTGAAGAGGAGATAAAAAGAGCTTATGCTAATAAAGTTTCTACAAAAGAAGAGGCTCTAAATTATACTATTTCCTTGCAGGAAGGTAGTTTTGCAATACAAAATATTCCTGAAGAATGGCAAAAGGAAATAAAAAAGCTCAAAGAAAATGACTTTTCACCTATAAAAAATTATCAAAATGCATACAGATATATTTATCTTAAAAAGAAGACTCCCGAACATATTCAAGATGAAACAAAAACATTTCTCTTGATTGAACAAATACTTAGTGAAGAAAAACTAGAACAATACTATCAACAATGGTTGCTTGCGGCACTAGAACATTCAAGTATTTTCATAGCGCCTGAATTTCTGCAACGACTTGAAAATAAAAAACAATCTAAATAATACTCAAGGAGATAAGGTTAAACCTTAAATCTTATTATGGCTGAACATACAATTACTAAAATCCGTGGAGCACGTCAGCACAACTTAAAAAACATTGATGTTGATATTCCACGTAATAAACTCGTTACAGTTTGTGGTCCTTCCGGTTCCGGAAAATCTACTCTAGCATTCGATATTGTTTACGCTGAGGGGCAAAGAAGATACGTTGAATCACTTTCTGCTTACGCTCGTCAATTCCTACCAAAAATGGATAAGCCTCTTGTAGACAGCATTGAAGGACTTTCACCAGCAATTTCTTTAGAACAACAAACAACAGCAAGAAATCCACGTTCCACAGTCGGAACAGTTACAGAAGTATATGATTTTCTACGTGTTTTCTTCTCTCGTTTAGGAAAAATGTATTGCCCAAAATGCGGCATTCCTATCGAGGCTAGAGCCGCCGATGAAATCATAGCTGATATTATGGAACTTCCTGAGAATTCAAAAATTCTTCTTCTTGCACCACTTGTTGAACTCCAAAAAGGCACACACGTTGAAAGATTGAAAAAGCTAAAAGCTGAAGGATTTGTACGTGTTCGTATTGCAACTTTAGGCGAAGAAGCACAAGTCTATACAATAGATGAAGCTCCTGCTCTTGATAAAAACAAGAAACATACCATAGACTTAGTTGTCGACCGCCTTGTAATAAAACATGATATGCGAACTCGTTTAGCTGATTCAGTAGAGCTTGCCCTCAAACATGGTGAAGGCAGAATTGCAATTAAAATTTTGGATAATCCTGAATTTCCTGAAGATATTATACATTCTACCTCTTCTGTTTGCCCAACATGTAGAATTTCTTTACCGGCTCCAAGCCCTCAATTAATGTCATTTAATAGTCCACAGGGTTGGTGTCCGCAGTGTTCAGGAATTGGAACAGTTGTAACTTTTGACGCGGATTTAGTTGCTCCTGATAAAAGTCTCTCACTTGCTGAAGGGGTTTTAGCTCCTCTATCACAACCACAGACAATGCAAAGACTTTTACCTGCACTTAAAGCACTTGGAAAAAGACATGGATTTACTATTGATACACCATTAAAAGATTTTTCAGCAGATGCTTTAAAAGCTCTATTTCACGGTGAAGCCGGTGGAAAAACACGCTCTGGAACTTTGAAACGTACAAGCTTTGGCTTTTCTCGTTCAACTATCAGAGAGTTTGAAAACGAAGCATCCCTAACTTGTTGGAATGGTGTGATGTATTATCTTGAAGAGCGTATGGCGCAGTCTGACGCTTGGGGTTCTCTACTATCAAAATATTCATACTCTGTTGACTGCCCAGCGTGTAAAGGTGCTCGACTCCGCCCTGAAGCTTTGTCAGTAAAGGTTGATAATCTTAATATCTTTGAATTTTCTTGTCTTTCGCTTGATAAATCTCTTGAATGGTTAGAGACTCGCCAATTTACAGGTCGATTTGAAATTATTGCAGAGCCTTTACTCAAAGAACTTAAACATAGACTTGTCTTTATGTTAAACGTTGGACTTAATTATCTTTCTCTAGCTCGTACCATGACAACCTTATCAGGCGGCGAAGCACAACGTATACGTTTAGCATCACAGCTTGGTTCAGGTCTTGTAGGGGTAACTTATGTTTTAGATGAACCTTCGATAGGTCTACATCCACGAGATAATCAACGCTTGATTCAAACTCTTCGTTCTCTCCAAGAGCGTGGAAATACAGTACTTGTTGTTGAACATGATGAAGCAACTATCTGCGAATCAGATATAGTATTGGAACTCGGTCCGGGATCAGGTAATCATGGTGGCGATTTAGTTTTTGCAGGTAGTGTTGAAAACTTGCTGAAATCAGACTCTCTTACAGCAAAATATCTTCGTGCTGACCTTACAATTCCACTCCCTGATGAAAGACGTGAAGCAAAAGAGTTTATTGAATTAAAAAAAGTATCTACAAACAATCTTAAAAATCTTGATGTTAAAATTCCTCTTGGTCTTTTAACATGTGTAACAGGAGTTTCAGGCTCGGGAAAATCATCTCTTGTAATTGATACTCTTTATAAGCACTTAGCGCTTTCTCATGGAATAAAAGTTGACCAACCGGGAATTTTAAAATCAATCGAAGGTGCTGAAAAAATAGAAAAAATAATCTCAATTGATCAATCTCCAATTGGTAGAACACCGCGGTCAAACCCAGCAACTTATACTAAAATTTTCGATGATATACGTGCAATTTTTGCACTGACTACCGATGCCAAAAAACGCGGTTACACTGCAAGTCGTTTTAGTTTTAACGTTAAGGGTGGCAGATGTGAAACTTGCTCAGGTGACGGTCAAATAAGAGTAGAAATGCACTTTTTACCTGATATTTTCGTAACTTGTGATGTATGTAAAGGAAAAAGATTTAATCACGAAACTTTAGAAGTACATTATAAAGATAAAAACATTGCAGAAATTCTGGATATGAGTGTTGCAGAAGCTCGTGTATTCTTTGAAAATTACCCAGCCCTTGAGCGAAAACTTGCCGTTCTTGAAGATGTAGGTTTAGACTATATCAGACTTGGTCAACCGGCTACAACACTCTCCGGCGGCGAAGCACAGCGCATTAAAATATCAAGAGAATTAGGAAAAAGATCTCTACCTGGTGCTATCTATATCTTAGACGAACCAACCACCGGTTTACATATGCATGAAGTTGGAAAACTTGTTACAGTTCTTCACAAATTAGTTGATAAAGGCGCAAGTGTTGTTGTAATTGAGCATAACACAGATGTAATTTTAGCCTCTGATTATGTAATAGATTTGGGCCCCGGTGGAGGTGAAAATGGCGGAACTATTCTTGCGGAAGGAACCCCAGAACTTCTTCAACAAAATCCTGACTCTATTACAGGTCAGTTCTTACTAGAAGAAAGAAATATCAGAAGAAAAAGAAAAAAGAAGTAGTCTTATCTTAATCTACTATTAAAGGGAAACGCAAATTTTTAAAGAACTTGCTTTCCCTTTTTTTTCTACTATGACGCATAAGCGTATTCTTCTAAACTTTTGAGAAGTTTTACAAGTTCTTTTTCATTAGGGAAATTATCAGTAATATTGATTTTTACTCCATGCCTCCCTCGCACTTCTGTATGCCATTTGCCATTTATACGAAAAATTGAAACTCCTTGCGGAAACTCTTTTATTAAGCTTGCCATTGTCATATTAAATCTCCTTAAAATTTCTATTGACTAAAATAAGAAAAAAAGCTACTTTTTAAAAACAAAGATGATGTTGTTCAACTATATCTCTTATAAAACTTCAAAACTGACAACAAAAAAGTAGAACATCTTCAACTTTTTGTCAACATTTAAATTTAAGGATTTCTTATGAGTTTTGGTCAAAGACTGAAAGAAGAAAGAAAAAAAAGAAAGTTTACTCAAGAAGTACTTGCTAAATCGCTTGGGATTCATAAAACGTCTCTTTTATCTTATGAAAAAGAAACTGTTTCTCCACCTGCATCATTCCTTGAAAAATTAGCGAGCCTTTCTTTTGACGTAAATTATATACTTACAGGCATAAAAAATACTTTTAACAATCAAGAACAGAATTCAAGTGATGATTCAACAATCTATATTCCTCTTGTAAATGCAGTTCTTTGCGCCGGCTACGGCAGCCTTGAAACACAGGATAACATACTAGATAGAGTCCCCTTTCCTAGAAGTTTCATAGAACAGAAAGGTAATCCTAACAATATGGTTTTATTTAGAGTTTCAGGTGATTCCATGTCCCCTACAATATACGATAAGGATATGGTTTTAATTGATGAATCTAAAAAAACACTTGAAACAGGGAAAATTTATGCCGTTGGGTTTGAAGATGTTATCTATCTAAAACAAATAGATTTTCTTCCTAAAACCATTGTTCTAAAATCACACAATAAAGATTATAAAGACATTGAACTTGATAAAAATGAATATAATGATGAACAATTTCGTATAATTGGAAAAGTTCTTTGGGTCAGTAGAGAGTTTTAAAAAACTGAGTAAATTTATTCAAACAGTTAGAGGAATATATGAATTTATCAGAATTATTTATTGAAAAAGCTAAAATTTCTTCATGTAACATATTTGAATGTTATACGATTGAAGAATCTATTCCTTATATTATAAAACTTGCTGAAGATAAATCTCCTTGTGAACTTCTCGACGATGAGGATACACCTAAAGGTGAACTTAGCAAAAATAATCTTCCAACTCGCCTACAATCCTTAATTGCTGCGCCAAGTTTTGAAAGTGCACTTTATGATAAATTAAAAAATGCTTGCAATATAAAAGATATAGATTGCATAAATAATAACCTTAGAGCTCGTCTTGCAGGTATTGATATCGGAATTAGTCATGCAATTCTAGGCGTTGCAGAAACTGGCTCGTGCCTTGTAAATGTAACAGATGATGATACTAGACTTGCCACTATGATTTCTGAAATTCATGTTTTACTTCTCTATAAATCAACTATAAAATCAACATTGATTTCAGTTGCTAATGATCTAAGAACTCTAATGAATTCGCAGTCTTCATCCTACAGTCTTTTTGTTACAGGACCTAGCAAAACTTCTGACATTGAAAGAATTGCTGCTATTGGTGTTCACGGACCTCTTGAAGTTCATATTATTCTCATTGATGATACAGTTGAAAAGGATTAATCCATGCACGAAACAGCTCAAAATAAAAAAGAATATAAAAAACACATAGATGACGCACTCAACAATTCATATATGCGCAAAACTTTAGATAAGTTTGCTGTTGAGTATCAAAACAGTCGTGCTACTGTTATGGATGAAATTCCACTTAAAGAACATATTTTGAAAATTGCTGAAAAAAAAGATTGGTGCTCTAAAAATCTAGGAACTCTTTACTCAAAATTCAAAGACGAAGCAAAAAAACGCGGAATCATTGTACATCGAGCAAAAGACGCTTTAGAAGCGAATATGTATGTTTCCGTAATTGCTCAAAGTAAAAATGCTAAAAAATTTATTAAGTCAAAATCTATGACAGCAGAAGAGATTGAACTCAATAAATATCTTTACAGTGATAAAGACTTAGCTGAAAATATAGAAATTATTGAAACTGATCTAGGTGAATGGATTATTCAATTAAGAAACGAAGGCCCTTCCCATATGGTTATGCCAGCTATTCACTTATCTAGATATGAAATAGCTAAGGATTTCACTAAAATAACAGGTAATGACTATGACCCTGAAGATGTGCATAATCTTGTAAAAGTTGCTAGAGTTCAATTAAGAAAACATTTTCATTCAGCTGATATAGGAATAAGCGGAGCAAACTTCTGTATAGCTGAAAACGGTTCTTTTGCCTTAGTTTCAAATGAGGGCAATGCGAAAATGGTTTCAACCCTACCAAAAACTCATATTGTTATCACTGGTTTAGATAAAATTGTTCCAACACTGGAAGATGCCCTCACAGCTGCAACTGTCTTACCAAGAAACGCAACTGCTCAAAGACTTACGGCAAACCTTAGCTTTATTAATGGTGTGACTGATTTTATATCTGATACTAATCCAGAAAAAAAAGAAGTTCATATAATTTTTGTTGATAATGGCCGAAGTGAAATAGCTCAAGATCCTTTATTTTCTCAAATATTCCGCTGTGTTCGTTGTGGTGCTTGTGCAAATGTTTGTCCTGTATATCGCATGGTTGGCGGGCACAAAATGGGTTACATCTATATTGGTGCGATTGGATTAATTCTTACATATTTTTATCACGATAAAGAAAAAGCTAATTACCTTTCACAAAACTGCTTAGGTTGCGGAGCTTGTAAAGATGTGTGCGCCGGAAATATAGATTTACCTAGACTTATTCAAGAAATTCGCAAGCTTTGTCAAGACGAGTTTGGTTCGCCTGCTATTGGTATTCTTTCAGCTCAGATAATGAAAAACAGAAAATTATTTCATACGCTTTTGAAGTCTGTTAGATTTTCTCAAAAGCCTTTTGTAGTAAAAGAAAATTATATAAGACATTTACCTGATATTCTTTTTGAAAAGCATCAATTCAAATCACTTCCTAGCCTTGCTCCTAAATCTTTTAGAGAATTATGGCTTGAAGAACTTCAATATACGCTTCCAAATCCTGATAAAAAAATTGCACTCTTTGCAGGTTGTGTGCAAGATTTTATTTATCCAGAGCATCTGAAATCATTTGTAAAAATAATGAAAAAAATGAATGTACAAATTGATTTTCCAGAAGAACAAAACTGTTGTGGACTTCCTCTGCAAATGCTTTCTCAAGGTGAAACTGCAAAAGATGTTGCAATGACAAATATTAACGCATTACGCAAAACAAATTATGATGCAATAGTCACTCTTTGTGCAAGTTGTGCATCGCAGATAAAGCACGGCTATCAAAATATTTTAGGAGATAGTTTTATCCATCTCTACAATAAAGTTTACGATTTCAGTACCTTTATGATAGATGTTATGCAAGTAAAATCTGATATTTTCAATAAGTCAGATGAGAAAGTTGCATTGCATTACCCTTGTCATCAGTGCAGAGGTTTAGGTGTTAGCAGTCAGCCCCAAAAGCTTGTAGAATTTGTTGCAGATTACACTCCATCTAAAGAAGAAAAAGTATGTTGTGGCTTTGGTGGAACATATTCTGCTAAGTTTCCAGAAGTTTCATCACAAATTTTATCAAATAAAGTCAAAGATATTACATCATCAACTGCTGAAAGAGTCGTAATGGATTGCCCCGGTTGCATAATGCAAATTGGTGGGGGAATGCATAAGTCAAAACAAAATATAAAAGTAACGCATATCGCTGAACTATTAGAAGAAAATCTTATTGATTAGTGTGTGTATCTAAAATAAAAGAACGAACTATGATTATTATATCATAGCTCGTTCTTTTTATACTATTCATCTTTATAATTCAAGTCAAATCAGATAACATTACAATCGATTATAGAACTAAGAGACCAAGAAAAGAAACAAGAACAAACTGTTCAAAAAAATGTAGGCTGGAGTAGATAAAGGAATCTAATTCATCATTTCGCTTACGCGATTTCGCCAAAACGCCTTTGTATAGATATTTACACAATCAAAGTTTTGTTTGCTTGTAAAATCAATACAAAAACGCTGGCGATTTTATTTTAAGAGGCGTTTCATCACTTACTGCAAGAAGTTTTTCAGGTTATAACCATAAAAACTTTTTGATTTTAAATAGTTTTTCGGTTACGATTATTTCAAGACGAGATTGTGAGGTAGAAAATGATATACAGACCTTTATATATGAACAAGCTAATTCCTTATATTGATACACCTTTTATAAAAATTCTTTCAGGAATTAGACGCTGTGGCAAGT
>CAYJEN010000013.1:0-30492 GCA_964369185.1 uncultured Desulfovibrionaceae bacterium | reverse complement strand
TAATATGACAGCGCTTTTTCACAGCATAAGGAACTCCAAGATAGATAATTGCTATCAGCGTATAACGTGCAATTTCTTCTGAATATTGACCTGAATTATTTAATACGTATCTTCTGAAAACTTCAACCAAAACATTTATAATTAGAAACGATAACAAACTAAGGATTATCGTTTCCTCAAAATATTCATCTAAATAGGAAAAAAACTTCTTCATAAAAACCTCATTTATTTTTTTATGCCTTCGGCGACCAAAGGGGATAATCCCCTTTGGAAACCCTATTTATTTTTTCCTCGCTCCTCGGAAAAAATGAAATAGCTTTTCAAAACGATTATTTCCTTTTTCTTCAAAGTAAAAACTTCAAAATATAGTTTGTATTGAAACAGGAATTAAGTGCATCGACATTAAAAGTTTGTAAGAAAAGTGTGAGGGGTTTTGCGGAGGAGGGAAAACCTCAACGTGAGAAAAATTCCCTTTCAAAAGTTGTGGTTTTCCCCGTAGGGATAATTCCTTTCCCCTAATAAATAATCTATTTCAAAGCTGCTTGAAGTTTTTCAAGCCATTCTTTTCCTACTTTTTCAGTATTTTTTTCACGTACAGGCATTAGTAGTGCTTCCCATACTTTGAATTGTTCAGTATTTGGAGTATAAATTTCTACGCCGGCTTCTGTAAGGTCTTTAATTCTTTCGTCTTCAAGTTGTTTGAACACTTTGTTACCGTGTTGGATTGCTTCAAAAAGAGCATCATCAACGATTACACGTGCCCATTCAGGAAGACTTTGATACCATTGTTCATTCACATACATTGTTGAGAAGAATGTGTTGTAACGAATACGAGCAATTGATTCAACTACTTCATGGTGTTTCATATCATACATAAGATCAACAGGAAGACCTTCACCATCGATTGTGCCTTGCTGTAAAGCTGTGTAAACTTCACCAAAAGCCATAGTCACAGGATTTGCGCCCATTGCAGAGATACATTCTCTTTCAATTTGAGAAGCTGTACTACGGATTTTTTTACCTTCTAATTGTTCAGGACTTTTAAGATCTTCAAAGTTTACACCCATATCACGATATTGGAAAGGCATAATACCAACAAATCTAATACCTTTTTGAAGCATTGGAGCATTTAATTCTTCAAATAATTCTCCACCTATACGACCATTTTCGCCTTTATAGAATAACTTCATTTGATCGTGCATATTATTCACAACATAAGGAAGTTCTAAAGCTTCAAGTTTAGGGTTTACTGTAGTAAGGTTTGATGAAGAACCGCTACCCATTTGGATAATTCCAAGCATTGCTTTTTCAGCTAATTCATTACATGAACCAAGAACAGCACCCGGATAAAGTTCTACAAGAATACGACCTTCACTTTTTGCTTCAACAACTTCTTTGAATTTAATCCAAGGTTCTTGTTGTGCGCCTACAGCTCCATTTGATTGAGCAGCTTTGATTGTAATTTCAGGTGCTGCAAATGCTACACTTGAAAGCCCTAAAATACATAATGTTGTAAACAGTAACTTTTTCATAAGATCTCCAACTTATTTTTAAGGATTTTTCCTTTTATTTACGTTCTAAAACATTTTTACTTGCAACTACAATATCTTCTATGGTCAAGCCCAGTAGTTTTTCAAGATAAGGACGTTTACCAACTTCGCTAAATCTGCCACGCACACCAACTCTATAAAGGGGAGCAGGCGCATTTTCACAAAGAAGTTCAGCTATTGCACTTCCTAACCCGTTTGTAACACTATGGTTTTCACAAGTTACAACAGCTTTTGTTTTTGCTACAGATTTTAAAATGGTTCCGCTATCAAGAGGTTGCCATGTGTGCACATCAATAACTTCTGCGCTTACGCCTTGCTCTGCAAGAGTATTTGCCGCTTCAAGTGCTTGATTTACCATGATACCACTTGCAATAAGTGTGATATCATTTCCTTCGGTCAATACATTTGCTTTGCCGAGTTTGATATCTATTTCAGGGCGATTTGCATAAATGCAATCTGCTTTTTTACGCAATAGTCTGATATATACAGGATCCGGTGATTCAATGATTTGTGGCATAAGAGCTTTAAGCATAACACCGTCAGTCGGTTCAACACAAATCATATTAGGAAGAACGCGCATGAGGCTCATATCCTCTAAAGGAGTATGAGTTCCGCCATTTGCTTCTGCTGTGATGCCCGGATCAAATCCTACAATACAAACTTTTAATTTTGCATAAGCTATTGATACTGTTACTTGATCGTAACAACGTCTACTTGCAAAAGGACCAAATGAGTTAATAAATGGAACTTTTCCACAAGTTGCAAGACCGGCAGCAACACCTACCATATTTGCTTCTGCAATACCTACGTTTATGTGACGTGTAGGATATTCTTTTTTATATTTCAATGTTCCGCATGCGGTTGCAAGATCGGCATCAAGTACGACAATATTTTCATTTTCTTTACTTAATTCGATTAATGAATCACAGTAAATGGCTCTCATTTCTTTATCTTCAAGCATCGTACACCTCATTTTGTATCTCTTGTACACATTTTTCAAATGCCTCTTGTGATACAGGCATATTATGATTGCTCAATATACCTTCCGCCATGCTTACACCCTTACCTTTTACGGTAAGCATATGAATAAGGGTTGGTTTACCCTTTACATGTTTGGCGTACTGAAAAGCTTTACTTAGTTCTTGGAAATTATGTCCATCAACAGTGATTGTTGCAAAGCCAAAACCTTGCCATCTTTTTTCTACATCACGAACGGACATAACATCATCGGTATAACCATCCAATTGCATACCGTTGTCATCTAAAATAACAACAAGGTTATCTAATTTTTGTTGAGCCGCAGTCATGCAAGCTTCCCAAATTTGACCTTCTTGAGATTCCCCATCACCAATAATGCAATAGGTTCTGTAATCTTTTTTATCTATTTTAGCAGCAATCGCCATACCAACTGCGGCTGACAAACCTTGACCTAATGAACCGGCTGTCATATCAATTCCCGGAGTCAAAACTCTATCGCAGTGACTTGGTAAGCGTGTTCCGCCTTGATTGAGAGTTTTTAGTTCTTCGTAAGGAAAATATCCTTTCATTGCAAGCACACCATAAAGAGCCGGTCCGCTATGCCCTTTTGAAAGAACAAATCTATCCCTATCAGCCCAAAGAGGATTTTTAGAATCTGTTTTCATTTCTTTATAGTAGAGATACACTAAACTTTCAGCAATCGAAAGTGATCCCCCTATATGCCCAACACCAAAAGCCGACATAGCTGTTAACATAGCTATACGCGCTTCTTTTGCTAAACCTTGCAGTTTTTCAACTTCATTTTTATTTAGCATTTAACCCTCCTCAAGCACCAAAATTTAATAAACAATTAAGACCTGTCTCTAAGTTAGAACCTAAATTTGATAATCTCAAAAATACTAGGGTGTGTTTCTAAATTAAGAAATTTTGTGGAATTTTCAACCAAATGTGATTTTTTATGAAGTGCAGTGTATCAAAACATACATAAACTGAATAAAAAATCACCTTTTGAGCCCTATATGATAAATGTCAAAAACGCTAAAGAATTAATTTAAAAGCATAGCCTAAAGAATTAATTTAGAAACATATCAAAATTGTGTTGTTATTTGCATTATAGCAAATCTTATGCCATACCTTCCAAAGGTGCATGTTTACATGAGATGTTATCAAAATATTCACTTTTCAGCTATTTATTTGCAAAAAAAAGATAATTCACTTGCAAAAATGCAATCAAATGAAGATTTCAAATACACAATTAGTGTTTTTAATTGCAAATTTGCAAATTTCAAAACTTTCCTAAATCACATAAAATATTTTTCAATAAATTACAAATAGTTATATATGGCATAATCTTTGCTATAGTATTAGAAATTTCATGGAGGATTGTATTATGAATAAAATTTCTCGTGCATTATGTGCAGTGTTAGCATGTATTATGTTTTCACCTTTAACAGCAACTGTTGCAAAGGCAGATCCTGAACTTCTTATCAAAGCAGGGCATGCCGCACCACCATCTGATAACCAAAGCACACCTTGGGTACGTTTTAAAGAATACGTAGAAAAAGAAAGTAACGGTCGCATAGGAGTTGAAATCTACGGTAGCGCAAGCATGGGTGATTGCCTTGCAACAGCTGAAAAAGTTCAAATGGGTATTTTACAAATGCATGCAGGTTCAACATCAAACCTCACTGCAATTATACCTGAATGGCAAGTATTTGAATTGCCATACCTTGTTATGAATACACTTGACAATAAAAAGCTCTTTTATAATGAAGATGGAACAGCTCTTGAAGGTCCTGTTTATGAAAAAATGAATGCTCTTATGGAACAAAAAGGTTTAAAAATGGTTTGGGTTTCACCTGTAACCTTCCGTTCAATGGGGATTACAAGAGAAAACGCGCACTTACCTAGCCAACTTGAAGGTATGAAAATCCGTGTTACTGCTTCACCTATCGAAAGAGAAATGGTAAAAGCTTTCGGCATGAGCCCTACTACTATGGCTTTTGGTGAAGTTTACACAGGTCTACAACTTGGAACTATTGATGGTTTAGGTCTTGGCGTGAACAGCATGTACGCAAACAAATACAATGAAGTACTTTCATCAATTATTCGTAATAAATTCAATGCATTCTTTATGGTTGCATCTATCAATAAAAGCTACTACGAAAACCTTCCTGACTGGGCAAAACCAATCGTAGAACAAGGTTTCAAAGAAGCTGTTATCTATGCAAACGCTCAGTGGGATCTTATTGAAGAAGGCGGAGCACAAAAATTCATCACTGAAAATATAGACGTGCACCAACCAACCGAAGCTGAATGGCAAGAATGGTTCGCGCTTGCAAAACCTGTATACGACGAATTCAGTTCAAAACTCGATGCTACTTGGGTTAAAACTGTTAGAGATCGTTTAGAAAAATAGAAAAATGAATGAAAAGTGTCTCCGGCGGCTCAAGGGAACTTTTCCCACGGGAATGATTCCCTTGAGAATCCCCATTTCTTTCCGACTCGTACCTCGTCGGAAAGGAATGAGGCACTCTAAAACAATTATTTCCTTTTACATCAAGGTACTGAAATTTTTTTATAATTTGAGGATATCATGAATAATAATCAAGGTATTGTTTTTAATATACAAAAATATTCGATTCATGATGGACCGGGTATACGTACTCTTGTATTTTTAAAGGGTTGTCCTCTAAAATGTGCTTGGTGTTCAAATCCTGAATCTCAAGCATATCAACCAGAGATTGCATATAAGCAAAGCTCTTGTTTATCTTGTAAAAAGTGTGTAAAAATCTGCCCTGTTAATGCTCTTTCTTATAATGAAGATAAAATTCTTATTGATAGAGCAAAGTGTAACCAGTGCAAAAAATGTGTTGAAGTTTGCGCCTCAAATGCTCTTATCTGCTATGGGGATATCATGACAACTGATGAAGTCATTGATAAAGTTGAACAAGATAGTATTTTTTATGCTCGCTCAGGAGGTGGAATGACTCTTTCCGGTGGCGAACCGCTTTTTCAACCTGAGTTTGCAATTTCGCTTTTGAAAGAAGCTTACGAGAGAAGAATTAATCGAGCTATTGAAACTTGCGGTTACACTTCTCAAGAAGTGCTCTTGGAAGCTTGCAATTATGCAAACTATGTGTTATTTGATATAAAACATTCAGATTCTGATATTCATAAACAGTTTACATCAGTAGATAATATTAGAATTCTTTCAAATTTAGAAGTCTTACGTAACAAATTTCCAAAACTCAAAATTCATATAAGAACACCAGTTATTCCATCAGTGAATGATTCTGAAAAGGTTATCTCTGAAATAGCAAAAATTGCAAAAGAAATAAAAGCTTGCAATTTTGAATTACTTCCTTACCACAAAGCAGGAACTATAAAATACAGCTATTTAGATAAAATCTACACTCTAGAACAAGATAGTATAGAAGAAGAAAAGATTATAAGATTAAAAAACATGGCAAAAGAAGTATTTAGCTCGTAATCTGACACTAAACTAAACGAGAGAACTATGACCGATAGAATAGCATTTCTTATTGATCAAAACATGCAACAACCTGTACACCTAAGTATTTACAGGGCAAAATATTTTACTCTTTCAATGAAAGAAACAATAGGTGAACCTTTAGTTTTGCGTTGGGCAAAAGCAATGGTTTCCGTTATGGAAAATATTCCGATAACAATTCTACCGCAAGAACTAATTGTCGGCAGACTTTCAGGCGTTGGAAAATACGGAATTTTTTATCCTGAATTAGATGCAAGTCTTTTTGCAAATCAAGAACTTGAAAAAAGCTTTGAAGGTGCTGAACATCTACCTTATTCAAAAAAAGATTATACTGTAATAATGGAAGAAATTCTCCCTTTTTGGAAAGGTAATACATTCAGAGAAGAATTTTATCCTCTACTCCCAAAAGCCACTAAGAAAATAATGTTTTCTGATAGTGAAAATTCTGAACCTCGATTTATTATTTCAGAAACTGCAACAATTCGTCACTCACTTCAATGGGCTTTAGATTATAAAAAAATATTAGAAATTGGTTTTGTCGGTATAGAAAAAGATGCACAAGCACATCTCGATAACTTATCTCAAGAGTCTAATAATACAGATGAAAGCAAGAAAAATCTTTATGAAAGTGTTATTATACTTTGCCAAGGAATAAAAACTTTTGCTGAACGTTATGCACAAAAAGCACTAGAACTTGCAAAAAATTCTAATGATATAAATAGACAAAAAGAACTATATGCAATTGCTGAACGCTGTAATCATGTACCTTATCATCCGGCTCGAAATTTTATAGAAGCCGTGCAAGCTCAATGGTTTGCACAACTTATTTCAAGAATTGAACAGAGCCATGGCGGGCATATTAGTAATGGAAGAATTGATCAGTTTCTTTATCCTTTTTACACAAAGGATAAAACAGAAAATGATATTACAGATGAACAAACTAAAGAAATTCTTCAATGTTTATGGCTAAATATAGCTCAATGCGTGCGTTTAAATCCAACTCCTGTTGGAAGTAAAATGTATCAAGATTATCTGCATTGGGAGTTTACAACTATCGCCGGTCAACTTTCAGATGGATCTGATGCAACAAATAAACTTACGACTCTAGTTTTAGATTCTGTTCTGGATTTTCCCTTAGATTTTCCATGGTTAGGTATTCGTATTCATAAAAATTCACCAAAGGTATTTTTAGAATATCTTTGTGATAAACTTGTAAATTCTCATAAATCACCAGTACTTTTAAATGATGAAGAAATTATCCCCTTATTGATAAAACGCGGAGGAACTCTTGAAGAAGCTCTCGATTACTGCGGAAGTGGTTTTTCTGAAGCAAGAATGATCAATAAAGACACATACTTCACAGGTACAACTTGGATTAATCTGCTTGCAGTTTTAGAGATGGCACTCTACAACGGAGCAACTTCTGCATCTAAAATGGAGACAGTCGGTCTAACTACTGGAAATTATGATGAATTTAGTACTTTTAGTCAACTATGGGAAAGCTTGCTACTACAGTTAAACTTCTTACTTAGCAGAGTTGCGGAACAACAAGATTTAGCGGATAGTATACGTAAAAACTATTTTTCTGCTCCTTATTTATCATCTTTACATGATTTAGCTATGCGAGATGGTAAAGACGTTACTCAAGGTGGTTTTTCAGAATTGCAAAGTGGAGGCAACATAGGCGCAATTGGATTTGCAAACTTAGTTGACTCCTTAGCTGTTATTCAAGAGCTTGTTTTTGAAAAGAAAAAATACACGCTTTCTGAGCTATTAAAAGTAGTTAGAAATAATTTTGAAAAAAATGAAAGTATTCGCGAGGAGTGTTTGCAAGTTTGCAAATTTGGAACAGTGAATGAAAGAACTGATAAACTTGCTTATGCTCTAGACTCTGCAATGGTGAATTTTTGTCAGAATCATAAAGACAGCAATGGGAAAAATCCTATGTTATTCTACGTACCTGTAGCTGCTCACTTAGCAATGGGGCGAGTAACTGGCGCTACCCCTGATGGTAGATTAGCAGGTCAAGCCTTTAATTATGGATTTTCTCCTGTAAAACAAGATGATTTTCCAACTCCAAGTCTTGTGCTCACCTCATTAAAAAATAGTAAGGATAATACCCTTATGGCACGTGGTGCAAGAGTTCTTTATTTAGATTTACCAGCTTATATTTATAGAACAACTAATGGAAAATCAGCACTTTATAAAATTTTACAGACCTGGTGCAAGCAAAAACACTGGTTCCTACAGCTACATTTTTGTGAAGAACATAATCATCACAATAATATTCTTCCGTCCATGCAAAAACATGGATTAAATACAAATTATCTTAGAGCCTTATAGGGGGTTGTTTTGTTAAAGTATCCATCTATCACACATATCCCCCTTCAGCATTTAGAGCAAATTCTTGACTCTATTTTTCATGGATTTTTAGTCATTGATAGCAAAGGTATAATCCTTACAGCTAATTACAGTGCACGAACAATCTATGAAGCTGACTCTAATCTCATTAAAGGTATGCCTCTTTCTGATATTCTGCCGGATGAATGGGTAGAGGTAAAACGAGTTCTTGCATCTGGGCAAGCTCATCATAGCCTTTATGCAGATAATGATGACGAAGATACGTTTATATATCGTATTCCTGTTGTGCATAATTTTGAAACTATTGCTGTTCTTTGTATTATACAAGATTTTTCTATGCATGAAAACATACTGAAAAAACTCAGTTATTTTTCTGCGCTCGATAATGAATATACTACAGTTCTCGAACAAAGCAATGATGCATTCATAATTATTGATTCATCAGGTATAGTAACTCGAGTCAATAGCGTATATGAAAAAATGGCACTTGTTGGAAGTCAGGCACTTATTGGTAGACATATTGATAAGTTACGACGCGATCCTGCAAAATTACTTGCCTCTTTAAAGGAAGTATTGCAAAGTCAAAGTAAAGTAACAAATCAAATTTCGGATGAAAACACCGGTTTTATCCGCACTTCTGCCCTTCCTATTTTTGATAAAAAGGGTAATCTATCCAATATAATAGGTATTGCTCACAAATCATCCTTACAAAAAAATGAAAATTTCACTCCTCATCAAGAAATTTTCAATGCTAAGCAAGAAAATACTGAAATTCCACTCCCTCTTTCTCTTGACGAAACTGACCACGAAATAGCTGATATCTGTAAAGAAATGGGTTTTATTATACAAAGTAAGTCAATGTGTATGCTTGTTCGGCAGGCAATTAAGGTTAGTCAGGTTAATAGTGCTGTACTTTTGCAAGGTGAATCTGGGGTTGGTAAAAGTATGCTTGCCTCCATCATTCATTCGCAAAGCCCTAGAAAAGATAAACCTTTTGTTGTGATTAACTGTGGTGCTATACCCGAAGCACTCATGGAAAGCGAACTTTTTGGATATGAAAAAGGCGCTTTTACTGGCGCATCACACCAAGGAAAAATAGGGCTCATAGAGTCCGCTCAAAATGGGACTGTTTTCTTTGATGAAATTGGTGAACTAAAGCTTCAATTACAAGTAAAACTCCTTGAAGTTATTGAGTTAAAATCGTTTGTTAGAGTTGGCGGAACAAAAAGAATTTCTGTTGATATAAGAATAGTTGCCGCAACCAACAGAAATCTTGAAGAAGATGTTGAAGCAAATCTATTCAGAAAAGATTTATTTTATCGACTAAACGTTATCCCTCTAAATATTCCACCATTGCGAGAACGCAAGGAAGATGTTAGAGCTATGACTTATGATATTCTAAGAAAAAGTAATGCTAGACTAGGGCAAAATAAAAAAATTGATTCTCAAGTATTACATTGGCTTATACAATATTCTTTTCCCGGAAATACTCGAGAACTTGTAAATATCATGGAATGGATGCTTGTTATGTCAGAAGGTGAAAACATCACCTTAAAAGATTTGCCACTTGCTATACAACCAAGTTTAGAAGCCCTTAAAAATGAAGATTTTTATCAAGAAAATCAAACAGAAAGCAGTTTTGCAATATTTGATACTTTTCCTCAAGCAAGGAAAACAACTTCTCCACTTGAAGGAGATATTTTAGAACTATTTGATGCAAAAAAATTCTTACCTCTCAAAGAAGCAAGTCAAAAATTGGAAGCTATCTACATAAAAAGAGTAATAGATTCACACAAAACCTTGCAAGATGCAGCTGTAACTCTAAATGTGCACTTCTCTACCCTATGGCGAAAAATGACGCAATACGGCATAAGTACACAAGAAAAAAATGACGTTTAAGGGAGATATAAATGATAAATAACAATCAAACTAAACTCTTTTTAGGCGGCATACAGCACTTTAGCCTATCTGAGGGAAATGGTGTAAGAACAAGTATTTATGTAAAGGGATGCCCTCTACGTTGTGCGTGGTGTTGTAACCCTGAACTACATAATACATCTACTGATTTAATGTATATCTCTGATAGATGTATAGGACATGAAAAATGCGGCAAATGTCTTAAATCTTGCCAACAAGATGCAATATACTCTACAAAAAACAATACAATCGGCATAGATAGAGAATTGTGTAATGATTGTGGAAACTGCTTCAATGTCTGCCCTGCTCAGGCTCTTTTTGGTATTGGACAAAACTATACTTCTGCTGAATGTATTGAAATAATCAATAAAGACAGGGAGTTCATTGACGGTGTCACTATAAGTGGTGGCGAACCCTTTATGCGACCAAATGCAACTCTAGCCCTTGTTGAGGCTCTTGTTGAAGAAAGTATCCCTATTGCAATCTCAACCTCCGGCTTCTTCGATTTAGACAATCCTTCCGTCATTGCAATATTGCAAAAGATTGATACTCTCTACTTCGATATAAAACATTTTGATGCTATTAAACATAAGAATGGCACAGGTTTAGATAATACTCGAATACTTTCAAACTTCACAAATACATTAAATAAATTTCCGGATTTAGAATGTAAAAGTCAAACACTTATAGTTCCCGGATATAATGACGATCAAACAAGTCTGCAAGATATTGCTCTTTTTCTTTCAAGAAACAAAGTAAAAGAACATATTATATACTTTTATCATTCAAATGGCGAGGAAAAATATACTCAACTCGGTAGACCATGCCTGTATACTGATACAAAATCCATAATTAACAGACCACTAGATTACTATAGTGAAATATTCAACACGTATTCAATAGAGCTCAACTTTCAATAGTATTGCAAATTTGCAAACATAAGCGCAAATATATTCAGAACTGCATTAAGAAAGGTTTCTTTTTTACAAAGCAGTTCTTTTTTTATCTTTTTTACTTTCTTTATTACCTGAAATCATTGACTATTTACATCATGGCACAATCTATGCTTATTCAGAGCCATACAAACTGTAAATAATTTTGGAGGCTTTCTATTATGAGAGACGGATGTATATGTAGTGGACAAGAAGAACATATTTTGTCCAATATTAAAGGAAATGAAGATATTTATAAGAAAAAACATCCACGCCTTTACAAGCTTACTGAAGTGTTTGACGGCAAACGCCCATTTATAGATGTTCAACGTGCAGTACTTTTTACTGAATCTATGAAAGAAACTGAAGGCGAACTTTTAGTTTTACGTTTTGCAAAAGCTTTAAAACATATTGCTGAAAATATAGATGTTTATATCGATGATAATCAACTTATTGTTGGACGTTGCGGAAGGCAAGGTTCACGTTATGGTCTTCTCTACCCTGAACTTGATGGTGACTATCAAGCAGAGGCCATGAAAGAACTTCCGGGGCATGAAGCTGCGCCTTTTGAAGTTTTAGAAGAAGATGCTAAATTAGTTGAAGAAATTATCACTCCTTATTGGAAAGGCAAAACATTTCACGAAGAACTAAATAAAAGCATGAGCAAAGAATCGCATCGTTTAGCTTATGATGATGCAGGTGGATACATTTCACGTTATATTTGTTGCGAAACTGCGTCAAACCGTTCAAGTTTGCAATGGTGTGTTGATTATGATCGACTTCTTAAATTAGGTTTCGGCGGAATCAAAAAAGAAGCTCAAGAACGTATTGATGCGCTTGACCCTGATAATCCTTATCAACAATGTCATGATAGACCATTCCTCGAAGCTATGGTTTTAGTGAGTGAAGGCATAATCACTTGGGCAAAAAGACACGCTGCTTTAGCTCGTGAACTTGCTGAAAAGGAAAGCGACCTTTTCCGTAAAAAAGAACTTCTTCTTATCGCTGAAAATTGCGAGTATGTTCCGGAAAATCCACCTCGTACTTTCCATGAAGCTCTTCAGTCGCATTGGTTTGCTCAAGCATTTGCAAGACTTGAACAAAAAATCAGTGCGAATCCAACGAATGGAAGAATGGATCAGCTCTTTATATCTTATTACCGAGCCGATATAGAAAAAGGAATCTTGAATAAAGATAAAGCGATAGAGCTATTCCACTGTATGTGGGCAAATATGGCGCAATGTCTTGACCTTGCAATTACACCATATAATAAAGCAACTCATGAAGGATATTCTCACTGGGAAGCTGTTACTGTTGGCGGTCAAACCATAGACGGGCGTGATGCTACCAACGAATTGACCTATCTTATCATGCAATCTAAAAGAGAATGCCCTCTTCACTACCCTGATTTAGCCGCTCGTATCCATACAAGAGCACCTGCTAAATATCTTTATGAAGTAGCTGAAATGATTAAACAAGGTTGCGGATTCCCTAAACTCCTCAACGATGAAGAAATTATTCCTCTTCATCTTGCAAAGGGTGCTCCTTTAGCTGACGCTTATGATTATGTTGCCTCCGGTTGCGCTGAAATTCGTATGCCTAAAGTTGACACATACACAAGCGGTCATGCTCAGATGAACTTTGCCGCCGCTATTGAGCTTGTACTCTATAATGGACGTATGAAAAAATACGGCGATGAACTTCTTACAGTTGAAACCGGTGATCCACGCTCTTTCACTTCATTTGATGAATTTTGGAATGCATACGCAACTCAGCAAAAATACCTAATGAGACACGCATTTTTCCAGCAATATCACATCATTAAAACAAGAGCTAAACACTTTGCAACCCCTGTTTCAGATGCTCTTCACGTTCTTGCAACAAAAGAATGCGTTGATCTTCACCAAGATCATAATTATGAAGGCGGGCTAAATCTTGGTTACTTTGAATGTTTAGGCTACAGTACAACAATCGATTCATTATCTGCTGTTAAAAAAGTAGTTTACGAAGATCACAAAATCAGCATGAGCGAACTTATTGAAGCTCTTGAGGCGAACTTTGAAGGTAAAGAAGAAATCCAGTCACTTCTTAAATCAGCTCCATGTTACGGTAATGATGATGAATTTGCTGATGAGCTTGGACAAAGAATTGATATGTTAGCTCAAGAATTTAGTAAAAAGTACGCTCCAACTCTAGGAATTCGTTGCGATTTCAGAATGGTTCCATTTACATCTCACGTTCCATTTGGTCGTGTAGTTTCTGCTACTCCGAACGGTCGTTATGCTTGGACTCCGCTTTCTGACGGTTCTTCGGCTTCTCATGGTTCTGATATGAATGGACCAACCGCAATTTTGATGTCTAACTTCAACTCTAAAAACTACTCTATGAGTCAAAGAGCTGCTCGTTTGCTCAATATCAAGTTTACTCCATCTTGTCTTGAAGGTGAAGAAGGTACAGCAAAACTTGTTGATTTGATTAGATCTTTTGTTGATTTACGACTCTGGCACATTCAATTCAACGTAGTCAACCGCGAAACCCTTATAATGGCTCAAGAAAATCCTGAAAAATACAAAGGCTTGATTGTAAGAATCGCCGGTTACAGCGCATACTTCACCGAGCTTTCTAAGGATTTACAGAACGATTTAATCGCTCGTACTCAACATACTACGATTTAGTTTAAAGCTGGGGGAAAGGGAAAACCACAACGTTTATAAAGAAAACTCTTTCCACGTTGAGGTTTTCCCCTTTCAAACGTAGACCCCCTTCCTTCAAAAAAATTTTTAATTTCACCACATATAATTCTGTGGTGATTTTTAGTTTAAAGTGGCGGTGTGTTTGGTTCTCACTCTAAACTAAAATTTAAAAAAATCTTTCTCTAACTCATATATTTTGTAGCTAAAGAAAGATTTTTTACTTTAGGTGTGTTTCTAAATTAAGAGATTTTGTGGAATTTTCAACAGAGAGTGATTTTTTATGAAGTGCAGTCTATAAAAACATACATAAGCTGAATAAAAAATCATCTTTAGGACAGAAAAAACACAAAAGAATTAATTTAGAAACATACCCTAGTACTTCTCCTCTAACATTCTAAAATTGATTTCTCTACTTTGAGAATAAAGGAAATTTTTTTTGAAGAACTTATTCCTTTTCCCTCGAGGAACGAGAGAGAAAAGAAATAGGGTTTCCAAAGGGAATTATTCCCTTTGGTCGCCGAAGGCATAAAAATTCTCTAAAAGATAACCGCAGATTCTGAAGTTCTAGCACTTGAATCTTCAGGAAAATATTTTTCAACTACTGATTTTAATTTATCAAAGTGTTCAGCTTCTAATTTATCATCGGGCATTTTGTATTCACGGTTCAGATATCCGTATTTTTGTTCGCCCATTTTATGATAAGCGAGTAATTCATACTTCTTAGCACCTATTTCTTTTGCAAATTGAGCTATACTTTCAACGACTTCAATGCTATCGTTAAAATTAGGAATTATTGGAGTGCGAATATGAACAGGAAGAGAGGGAAACTTTTCGCGTACTTTTTTGATATTATTCATTATTAGACTACAATCTTGTCCTGTACCTTCTTTATGTTTGTCATTATCAGTATGTTTTATATCATAAAGTAGATAATCCAATAATTCAGCGGCTTTCAATAGATTTTCTTCTTTTACAAAGCCACAAGTTTCTATAGCTGTATGGGTAGCTCTTTTCTCAGCTTCTTTCAAGAGCGACATTAGAAATTCAAATTGAGAAAATACTTCACCGCCGCTTAGAGTCATACCACCGCCGGAACGCGCATAAAAAGCTGAATCTTGCTCAACTTTATCCAAAACTTCGCTTGCTGTCATTGAAGAACCATACATGATAACTGCTTTGCTTGGACATATTTTTGTGCAAGCTCCGCATTGAACGCATTTTTCTCTATCTATAGACACACCCTCAGATGTGATTTCTAAAGCCTTATTCAAACATACATTCACACAACGAGCACACAGTAAACATTTAGATTTATTGTATCCTAACTCAAGTTTTAGTGATTGTGATTCTGGATTGCAGCACCACGCACAAGAGAGAGGACAACCTTTTAGAAAAACAAGTGTACGTATACCCGGTCCATCATGCACTGAATATGCCTGCATATTAAAAACTATACCTGTATCTCTTGTTGTAATCATTTTGACCTCTTTTTTTCTAGATTTTATGAGCTATATAATACAATTATAGCAAGTAATATGCCAAGGATTGCAACATTGCAAAGTTGCAAAGAAAGCAGTTTTAAAAATTGTAACTCCTTTTTAAAAATAGAAAAACAACAAAAGCTGAACTCCTTTTGTTGTTTTTCTTCAGATAGTGTCGTCAAAATCATATTTTAACAACACTATCGAGGATATGCTTAAAAATACACTCTAACGTATTCAAACATAAATTTTATAACGTACTATCAATACTAAACTTTAACAGCTTCTTCATTGTCGTTGCATGATGTGCCAACGTAAGGAGCTTTGATAAAACCAAGAACTTTCAATAAGATAAGAGGTACAATCGCTGATGCAAGGAAGATCCAGAAGGTAGGATATCCCTCAATCGCCGCAAATGGAAGACCAAAATAAAGGATTGGTGTAGCAGCTGTAAGATAAATCCATGTGCTCATACCAGCTTCTTCTGCAAGAGTTGTTTGGAATTCAGGGTCAACAATACGGATAAGGAGTAAACCTGTAGCTGTTGTTCCTGTACACATACCAAAAGCGTATAATGCTCTTTCAAAGCCAAGTTCAGGGCAACGGCGACCAAACCAAATCACGTTGAAAGCTGTAAACGCTGTTCCTATTCCAACAACAATAAGAATTGGAACAAGCATGCTTTGAATAGCTTTAAACTGAATGCTCATAAACACGCTTGCAGTCATAAAGTCAACGCACAAACCTGTAAGACGACGAACAGTTGCACCATCAAAAATAGAATCGAGGTTCATTTTTGAACAAGTTGAACGAATAATTTTTGCAATAATCCAACCCCAGAAGAAGATAAATCCAATACCAATAGGAGCAATTACCGGCGGCATTGTTCTCATCCAGAAAATAGCAAAGAAATATGCTGCTAAATAGATACAGAAAATCATAGCTAAGTGATACGCAAAAGTATCAATATTAGCTGAGTGAGTTACACAGTGTGCAGATGGCTGACTTCTGTCGGCTACCATACCTTTAATAAAGTCATTTGGTAAATCACGGCAAGTATTTACTGTTCCCCAACCATTACGTAAACCATAACGCGCAAGAGGAATACCTACTAATGTAGCTGAGAAAAAGCCTAAAGCAGAAAAAGTAAGACCAATATTTACAGCATTTTGAATTGCATAAGGTGCACTTTCCCAAATAGTACCGTAAGAAATTGTTTGACCAGGACCTTGTGAGAAACCGGTTCCGAATAGATAACCAATAATTTTATCAGCACCAGTATGATCAAAATCTTGCCAAAATGAAAATATTGAATATCCTAGAATTGATTGCAAAGAATAAGTCATAACAAAAATTAAAGAAATCCAAACACTTCCACGCCATACAACTTTGGAATGATCGCTTGAACCTTTTGATTTTGCACTCCCAAGTAAACCAATTGCAACAAAGCTAATTGCGAAAAGGTGAAATACTATAGTACCAAAGCAAGCAGGGGTTAAGGCAACCCAACCATCAGCATTTGGAACTACCAATATACCAAGATTTATAGAAATAAAACCTAACACACCGGCTATTATACTACTTGGTATAAGTAATTGCTGGAAAAGTTTTATTTTACTTCTAAGAAAAACTCCAAGCAAAATAAATAAAGATACATACCCCAAGCCAACTAAATAAGGAAAAAAGCTTCCAACCATAATATAACTCCTTTTTGCATTATATGTGAATAAAGGAGCAAAAAATATACCTTACTTTATTTTATACTGTATATTCAAATAAATAGAGGGAAATATGACTAGAAATGTTTAATTATTTGCTCTATTTATTGCGTATTTGAAAGATTTATTAGAGGTTTTTCTTGCAACTTTGCAAAAATACTAGTTTTTTTCTATGATTATTCTAATTTACAAATACATATAAAATTTAATGTCTCAATAATTTTAGAGAGTTGTAGCTATTCTATTTAGCATTGCATCTTTGCAAAAAGTATAAAATAAATAATTCTAAACAATATTTCACAATAAAATTAATTTAACATTTCAATATCTTATAGCCTTATTGGTTTTAATAC
Source organism: uncultured Desulfovibrionaceae bacterium (assembly GCA_964369185.1). Classification (GTDB taxonomy): domain Bacteria; phylum Desulfobacterota; class Desulfovibrionia; order Desulfovibrionales; family Desulfovibrionaceae; genus CAYJAZ01. The sequence continues at coordinate 12,995 of CAYJEN010000013.1, read as the reverse complement.
CTAATTGGCATATTCCTTGCTATAGTCAGGGTATGTTTCTAAATTAATTCTTTTGCGTTTTTTCTGCCCACAAGATGATTTTTTATACAGTTTATGTATGCTTTTATACATTGCACTTCATAAAAAATCACATTTTGTAGAAAATTCCACAAAATTTCTGAATTTAGAAACATACCCTTGTGTGTAAAGTAAATGCTCATAACTTTTTATAGATTATATTTATGAGCGTATAAAATATACATTTCAAACTCTAAATTTATTAAGGAAATATTATGTCTATTACACTAACTCCCCAAGAAGAACTCATTATTAGTGGTAAAGGTGAAGATGATATGCTTCTCTCTGATGACACTAAAAGAGACAGACCAAGAATTCATCGTATATTAAAAACTTTTCGTCTAGATACTCCTCGTATGGCAATCGACAGAGCCTTACTCTTCACAGAATCTTATAGTAAAACTGAAGGTCAACCTGTTACACTGCGCTGGGGTAAAGCAATTCGTCACGTTTTGGAAAATCTACCTGTTGCAATCATGGAAAATGAATTGATTGTTGGCAGAGGTGGTCCGGAAGGTCGTTATGGTATTCTCTACCCTGAATTACGCTGTAATTGGCTTAAGCAAACTCTTGAAGCTTTCGATTCAGGAAAAAAACTTGCCTATGCTATTACTAATGAAGAAGCGGATTCTATTAGAAATACTATTCTTCCGTATTGGAAAGGGCGTACAATGGTAGATGCTCAAGAGGCTCTACTCCCCGAAGAAACAAAAAGAATTCTTTATTCTGATGAATATCATACTCCTATGTTCATTATCAACGAAACATCAACTGAAAGACACATCTTGCAGTGGGTTTTAGATTATGAAAAAGTTCTTAAGTATGGTATTGAAGATTTAAGAAATAAAGCTCAAGCGCGCTTAGATTCTCTAGACCCTTGTTCCGCTGAAAATGGGCATGATAAACGTGCTTTCTTGCTTTCTACTCTTGAAGTTTGTGCCGGTATTGAAGCTTTTTCAAATCGCTATGCAGAAAAAGCTCGTGAAATAGCAGAAAACACTTCTGATCCTGCCCGTAAAGCTGAACTTCTGCAAATTGCTGAAAATTGTAGTCAAGTTCCAATGAAACCGGCAAGAAATTTATGGGAAGCTGTTCAATCTCAATGGTTTATCCAATTAGCTTTTAGAATGGAAGTTTTCGCCTCCGGTGGTGTAGGGCAAGGACGTATCGATCAATATTTCTATCCATATTATAAAAAAGATATTGAATCCGGCATGATAGACGACAACAGAACCTTAGAACTACTAGAATGTTTATGGTTCAAACTTGCAGAATCTATGACAATGCGCCCTGCTTTCGTAGCACCTCACAGGCAAGGTAACTCTCACTATGAAGCTGCAACTATCGGCGGTCTTTTAGCTGACGGTAGAGATGCAACAAATGAACTCACCTATTTAATACTAAAATCAAAAAGAGATTTTCCTTTAGATTATCCTGATTTATCAGTACGTATTCACACTCTTTCGCCTGATTTACTCCTTAATGGAGTTTGCGAAGTTGCAAAGCAAGGAACAGGTTTCCCTAAGTTATTTAATGATGAAGTTCTTGTTCCTTATTATATGGAAAGAGGCGTATCAAAACATGAAGCTCGTTGTTATAATGTTTCGGGCTGTACTGAAATTCGACTTCCTAATCGTGATGCCTACATAAGCGGACACTGCGCATTAAATGCTGGTGCGGTGCTTGAAATGACTCTTTCACGCGGTGCTCTGAGCCAAAAAAATAATGAAATCTTCGGTATTGATAGTGGAGACCCATCAACTTTTAAAACATACGAAGATTTTTGGAATGCTTTCAAAGAACAATTCAAATATTTTTCAAATCAAGTTTTTATGCAAAATCAGATATTTGATAGCATGAAAACCAACTATCTAGCATCGCCTGTAATGTCAATGTTACACGACCAATGCTTTGAGCAGTGCAAAGATATTCATCGCCCTGACTTAGAAAATGTTGTGCAAATCGGTTTTTGGGAGCCTACAGGATTTGGTACAATAACTGACTCCCTCACCGCTATTAAAAAGCTTGTTTTTGAAGATAAACTCTTCACAATGAAACAACTTATTACTGCTTTGAAAAATAACTTTGAAGGTTATCAAGATGTTTATCATTACTGCATAAATGCACCTAAATACGGTAATAACGATCCTTATGCCGATGCAGTTGGTTTAGAACTTGAAAACTTTTATCGTTCACTTTCCGAATCTTATAAAACTCTAAGCGGTGGACGTTTAGAAGTTCGCTATGTACCTGTAACTGCTCACGTTCCATCAGGTCGAGTTGTTGGCGCAACTCCAAATGGCAGACTTGCAAAAGAACCGCTCTCAGAAGGAATTGGACCACAACAAGGTTTTGATATTAAAGGACCTACCGCCCTAACAAATTCCGTTGCAAATACACAGAAATGTTTGAGCGATTTAGGTGCAGCTCGTCTATTCAATATGAAACTTAGTCCGCAATGCGTAGCCGGTAAAGCTGGTACTCAAGCCCTTTCAGCAATTATTAGATCGTGGTGCGACTTGAAATTATGGCATATTCAGTTCAGCATTATCAATAATCAAACCTTAAGAGCCGCACAAAAAGATCCTCAGAAATATCGTAATCTTATCGTAAGAGTTGCCGGCTATAGTGCTTATTTCACCGATTTATCAGAAGATTTACAGGAAGAAATTGCACGCCGTACCGAGCATATATTTTAAACTAGGGTATGTTTCTAAAAAATATCAATCCCCCATAAAAGGAAAGCCTTGATAATAATTATCACCGCTTTCCTTTTTTATTGTGAATTTTTTATGATTCTTTTAGAGATAACTTAATAAAACAAATAATTACAACAAAGTATCATTTTTGATACTAGTATCTTTAAATATCGTACTTGATTAAATTGTACTACATCGCTATATTATCTCTTAGAAACTTTACAATAAACTTTTTAAGGAGATTTCACCATGAAAGAAATTATCAATATATTAAATAGTTCTAGCCCATTTTGTTTAGAGTCATTAGAAAATGCAACCCTATTACATACAGGTGTATTTAGCTGTACTTGCACTCCAGAAGAAAAACTTTCACTAAGACTTAATAATGAGTATATTGATAATTTAAAGAAAATTTTAGAAAGTAATCCAAACTTAGAAATAATAAAAGCTGACTACAACGCACTTTATGAAAATCAGAACTGTTTAGATTTAGATAGTCAACTATCTTTTGCTTAGAGTATGTTTCTAAATTAATTCTTTTGATTTTTGCTCTGTATCAAAGATATTTAAAAAAAATGAAAGGGAAAAACACGTAACGTTTTAAACCATGCTTTTCCCTTTCAAGTCAGATAACTACACTTGCGAGTTTAGTTAAGTATGAATGCGAAAAATCTTACTTTGTTGCAACAACTACTCTATCTGTACCAAGTATATCTCTAGCTACTTTAACGATTTTTGGCATAATTGAGATATCAAGCTGCACATCACCCATTGGAATTTCTTTATTCAAGAAGATATATTTTTGAGTTCCGAGTCTATGATACGGTAACATTTCGTATTTTACATTCGGGAATTCTTTGATAAAATTACAGATATCTCTAATATCTTCTTCAGTATTATTAAATCCAGGAATAATTGGAGTTCTGCAAAGAATTTCTTTTTCTGGGTGTTTTCTTGCAAGATTCGCAAAATTTTCTAAAATTCTTTCGTTGCCAGCATTTGTAAATTCTTTATGCTTTTCTGAATTCATATGTTTGATATCAAAAATAATATAGTTTAAAAATTCAGAAGCTTGATTCATATTTTCCCATGGAACCATACCACAGGTTTCTATGCAAGTTTTTATTCTACGTTTTCTTGCTTCTCTTAATAATGAGAGTGAGAAGTCTTTTTGGAAGAGTGGTTCACCGCCGGAAAGAGTCATACCACCGCCGGAACGTGAATAGAAAAGCATATCTTGTTCAACAGGTTTAAGAACTTCATCAACAGTTTTTTCTTGTCCATAAACAAGAAGACCTTGAGATGGGCAAATTTCCGCACATGGTTTTGCACAAGTATCACAATGAGTTCTATCTAGTTCAAGAAAATCATCGTCATTTTTCTTTAGCGATTGATGAGGGCATACAGAAACACAATGTTTACATTTTGCAACAGTTTGACAACGTCCTTCATTATAAGCAAGTTCCGGAGCTAGTTTTTGAGATTCAGGATTTGAACACCATGCACAACCAAGTGAACAACCTTTAAGAAAAACTATTGTACGAATACCCGGTCCATCATGCACAGAATATTTTTGCACATTGAATACTTGACCTTTTTGCTTTTTATCTAATAATGAGGACATAAAATTTAGCTCCTTGTAAGAATTTTCTTTTTTTGAGTGAGGGACGAATCCTCTCCACTTTCCTTAAAAAACAACTAGGGTATATTTAAAATTTAATGATTTAGTTACTTAGGCATTAGAAGAAAGGTAAAAACTTTAACCAAATCCTGATTGTTTTTTAAGGAAGATGGAGTTTGAGGGGAAAACCTCATTTTACTAAAAAAACATGGTTTTCCCCTCTCAATAATTATACTAAACTATATTGATTCGTGTTCGGTACGAGCGATAAGGTCATCTTGTAGATCCGGAGAAAGATCAACGAAGTATGCAGAGTAACCAGCGATACGAACAATGAGGTTTCTGTATTTTTCAGGATCAGCTTTTGCTGCTACAAGAGTTGATTTATTGATAACGTTGAACTGTACGTGCCAGATTTTGAGATCGCAGAATGTACGGATGAATGATACCAATTTATCAGTTCCTTGCTCACCTTCAAGACACTTAGGAGTGAATTTGATATTGAGCATACGAGCTGCACGGTCACGTAAACCGTAGTTTTTAGTATTGTAGTTTGAAAGCAAGATAGCTGTAGGGCCGTTTGAATCAGCACCGTGTGAAGCTGATGAACCATCTGAAAGTGGAGTAAATTCTTTACGTCCGTTAGGAAGAGCTGAAACTACTTTACCAAATGGTACGTGTGAAGTAAATGGAACGTAACGAACATCGTTGTGCATACCTAATTCTTTAGAGTATTTTGCACCGTATTCTACTGAAATTTTATCAATAGCACGTCCGATGTTATCAGCGTATTCTTCATTATTACCGTAGCAAGGAGCAGTGCGTAATAATGCAGCAACATCTTCATATCCTTCAAAGTTAGCATCAACAGCGTCGATAATTTGAGAGATTGTTAGTTTTTTATCTTCAAATACAAGTTTTTTGATAGCTGAAAGTGAATCAACTACAGTTCCAAGTCCCATATATTCAAAGTAACCTAAGTTGATACCTTCTGGGATTTGTGGTTGATGTAAGTCGATGCAATGTTTCATACAAAGGTCATGCATTGCTGAACCCATTGGTTGAGCAAAACAGGTTGCACGTACATTGTTGATGATGTATTGTTGAACAAATGCAGTACGTAAGAATAATAAATGTTGTTCTACATAAGCATTCCAGAATTGATCCCAAGATGTGAATTTTGTAGGATCACCTGTTTTTAGTCCAAGATCAGCATCGCCGTATTTTTTCATTTTACCGTTACGAAGAACCATTTCAACAGCAGCTGCGAAGTTTACATACGCACCACCTGAAGTATAGGTATCTCTGTTAGGCATACGAGCTTCAGTACAACCAGATACTGCGTAATCTAAAGCTTCAGCAAAGCTTGCGCCTTTTGATACATATAATGGTACTACTTCTTCATCGTTGATAAGTTTAGGGAAACCAGTACCATCTTTGATTGTTTCAGCAACATCATAGAGGTATGCATCTGAACAGCGGCTGTGGATACGAGCTGCTAAGTCAGGGTAGTGAAGTGGGAATTCACGTTTAGATTTAAGAATAAGGTGAGTAAGATCGTTACATGCATCGTAACCTTCAGGAGTTTGACCACCAACTGTTACAGCTTCCCAGTGAGCATAACCTTCGTTGAATGCGCCACCTGTAGGAGAGATGTACATATCAATGAATTCAGCCATACCAACCCACATACATTCGAGAAGTTCGATAGCGCTTTCTTCAGTGATTTTACCGCTTTCCATATCTTGTTCATAATATGGGAAGAAGTATTGATCCATACGACCGTTAGAAATTGTTGTACCTGTTTTTTGTTCGATACGTGAGAACATTTGGCAGAACCATTGTGATTGACATGCTTCCCAGAAGTCACGTGCTGGTTCACCAGGAACGTGTTCAGCATTTTCAGCCATACGGATTAATTCTGCTTTACGTGTTGGGTTTGTTTCAACAGCAGCCATTTCACGTGCTTTTACAGCGTGGCGTTTTGCCCATAGAACGATAGCTTCACATACGATGATGATACCTTCTAAGAATGGTTTTTTCTCAACTGCATCAGCAGGGCTTAATGGATCTAAAGCAGCTAATTTTTCTTGAGCTTCACGTTTGATATCGTTGAAACCTCTTTTGAGGATTTTTTCGTAATCGTGAACCCACTGAATTGATGAACGGAATGATGCTGTTTCGTTTACGATGTAACGTGAAATCAAACCATCAGGATCATCATATGTTAATTTGTGTACTTCAGGTGGAAGAGCTGCATTTAGTTTTTCATGGAAGGTTTTACCTTTCCAGAAAGGAGCAATTTCTTCAACAACGCGTTTTGCGTCTGCTTCTGAAATTGTAGCAGGAGAAGTTGGTCTGCTTGGCAATTCTTTTACTGCGATATCAAGGAAGTCACCGTCTAATTCAGGATAGAGAATACCGTAACGACCTGTGTCAGTCCCTGCACGTCCTAATAAAAGCTGATCTTCTTGAACGTAAACAGTCATGTTTTCTGCTATATGATAAAGAGCTTTTGCCCATCTTAGGCAAAGCATTTCACCTTCGGTTTGTTTCATTGATTCTGTAAAATAAAGCGCTCTTTCAATATCAATTTGAGGTTTTGTACCTTCAAATTTATCGAGCATACGGAAAACGCGTTGGTGAGTTGCGCGAAAACGATCTTCTTTACCTTCAATGCTGTCCATAAGACGTTGTTCTTGGATTGACATACAATCACATGCTAATTGAGCCATAACCATTCTCCTAAAAATATAATTATTTTTGTTTTATTTATTATTCCAGAATATGTTTCTCTAATATGTGAAATCTATTCCAGCTTCATTGCCGTTGTTGTTTTCTATATAGCATTTACCGTACCAACTTATATTTTTTAAATTATTATAAGTATTTATAGATTGTTCTTTTTTTAACTATCATAAAAACACCCTAAACACACCCTAGAAGTCTTATTTTTGCAACATACTTTTCAAGCAAGAGAAAAACCCCCATTTCATAGTTGCATAAATGCGACAACCTTCTTTTATCTTGCACAAGAAATAAGCTAGATTACCTATATTATAGCTACTTATTGCGTGTTTTTTCAGTGTTTAGAAAGAAGTCTCAAATTTACAACATGGGCTTTAAATTTGTATTTTTTGTTAATAAAATTTGATTTTCCTTTATTTATTCAAGATTGATTTTTCCATAAAATTTTTACTTGCGCTTTTTTGAACTTTATATATAGTCCTCAAAAATGAATTTCCAGCACAAAAAATAAAAATGCTTGTTTTATTATAGAAAATAGGCTAGTTATAAAAAATCTCAACTTCAAGGATAGGTTTATGAGCATAAATAAAATCAAAGAAAATTTTCTAAACATCCTAGATTCTCTCTCTGATGGCATATTCATTAGCGACCATGAAGGCAAAGCTTTACATGTAAATAAAATGTATGAACAACTCACCGGCATTGTCGGAAAAGATATTTTAGGCAAGAATGTTCGAGACTTAGTTCGATTAGGTTTTTTTGATAGTGTTGTAAACCCTGATGTTGTAAGAACACACAAAACTCAAACCTATGTTCAACAACTAAAAAATGGAGAAAAACTTATTCTCTCCGGACTGCCTGTTTTTGATGCAGAAGGAAATTTGTGCTTGGTTGTAACTTTTGTGCGAAATATCACAATGATTAGCAATTTGACCGAACAAGTGAGTGAGCAAAAAAATCTTATCTCCTACTATCACGAACAGCTTTCTATGATTTCACAACAAAATGATGAATCAGCTAATATAATTTTTTCAAGTGAAGGTTCACTAAAAGTAAAAAAATATTTAGATCAAGTTGCAAAAACCGATGCAACAATCCTCTTACTCGGTCAAACCGGTGTTGGTAAAGACGTATTTGCCAGATACACACATTCGCAAAGCAATAGAAAGGATAATTTATTTCTTAAAGTTGACTGTGGCGTTATTTCAGAAACCTTGAATGAATCTGAAATGTTTGGTTATGTACAAGGTGCTTTTACTGGTGCATCAAACAAAGGAAAAGCCGGCTATTTTGAACTTGCCGATAAAGGCACTGTATTTCTTGATGAAGTTGGTGAACTTCCCCTTTCTATGCAAACAAGATTATTGCGTATACTACAAGATGGCGAAATTATGCGTCTTGGTGACACAAAAGTAAGAAATGTTGACGTAAGAATCATCGCTGCAACCAATAGAAATCTTGAAGAATGTGTGGAACAAGGCTCGTTTAGAAGCGATTTATTTTATCGATTAAATGTTGCATCTGTTCTTATTCCTACTCTAGCTGAAAGAAAAGATGCTATTATTCCACTTGTTCAGCATTATTTAAAAATCTATTCAACTAAGTATCATAAAAATATCACATTTATGGACTCTACTCTCGATCTACTACAAAATTACACTTGGCCGGGAAATATCAGGCAATTACAGAATATGATTCACTCACTTGTAATTACACAAGATAGCCCACTAATTAAACCAAGCGATCTTCCTAAACAATTGTATACTCAAAGTATACAAGAAGAAAATTTTGAAGAAGTTACAGGCAGTAAGGGTTCTTTAAAAGATATTATGGCTATAAAGGAAAAAGAATTCCTTCAAAAAGCAATTGCTTATCATGGTTCTGTTCAAAAAGTTGCTGAAGTGTTTCAAGTAAACAGAAGTACAATATTTAGAAAGCTCAATAGTTAAGATATATTTTTCTATCAGGCTGCACTCCTAAATACAAAAAAAATAGAGAGCATGAACTTTATATAGATTTATGCTCTTCTACTTTTACATGTTGATATGAATAACTTTATGTGATATGTAGTTGTATTTTTAGATTGCCGACCTTTCTAGAGTAATGCTTTTTGAAGAACTATCAAAAAGCTTTATAAAATATATCATTGTTAGTTAAAGTCTTAATATAAGCATTTTGTACTTTTTTTCACTAACAACGCACTCGATTAGAAGTTTCTAGCATTTTATGAATATAAAATGCTTATTTTTGCATATTATCCCTATTTTCTTTACAAATTAAATCTTGTGCAAAATAAGGATAGTAGTAAAAAGTAAAAAAATGTTGCAAAAACACATCATTTTAATGAAATTCTAAAAAAAATGTTGCAAAAACGAGATTCAAAATACTTTATGTGAATTAAGTAACAAACAAAACTACTAGATAAGCTATTTTTTACTTTTAAATGACTTATTAGAAATAAAACTCATTAGTTGCACACTCGCAACATTCGTGTAGATTATCCTTTTAAAGTGTACTTTTTTAGATTCTAACTACCTGTTTTATCGCTACAATAGCTAAAGTATAATTATCTCACTTTGGTATAGTTTGTGCAAAAAGGTACATATGTAAAAAAAAGTGGCGAATTCTGAAGGAGATTTAAACTATGAAAACTAAAACACCGTTTATAGTCATTGTTGTTGGTCTGTTTGTTTTGGCATACGGATCAATAATAACAAGTGTGGAAGAAGTTGCACGTCCTTTTATTCTTAGAATTGGGCATCCGATGGCACCGGGTAACAACGTTACCGTTGGCTATGAAAAATTCAAAGAACTCGTTGAAGAGAAAAGCGAAGGCAGAATCGAAATTCAAATCTTCGGTAATGCAATGCTTGGAAGTGACCGTGTTACAACAGAAGCTGCTCAAGCCGGTACTTTTGATATGAGCTCTTCTTCTAGTCCAAACATGGCTTCTTTCCATAAAGCTTTTATGGCTTTAGATTTACCTTATATTACAAGTCCTGAATATCAAGAAAGTTTTTTTGAAGGACTTGATAGTGGTCAACTTGGTGAATATTACAGAGAAGTTGCCGAAAGCATTGGACTTTATCCTGTTATGTATTCTCAATACGGCTACAGAAACTTTGTAACCACAAATAAACCTATTACTTCCGTTCAAGACCTAAAAGGATTAAAAATTCGTACCACCGACTCACCTATCGAAGTTGAAGTTGCTAAAAGCTTAGGTATGAACCCAACTCCTGTTTCTTGGGGTGAAACATACACTGCCCTTCAACAAGGTACTGTTGACGCTGAAGGTAATACCTACTCACTCCTAAACGATGCTAAACACACTGAAGTTCTTAAATATGCAAACGATTCAGCACATAACTATTCAATGCATATCCTCTATATGAACAAAGATAAGTGGTATAGCCTAACACCTGAGCAAAAAGAAATTATTTCAGAATCAGCACTTGAAGCTGTTGAATGGCAACGTGAAATATCAAAAGAATTAGAAGCAAAAGCAGTTCAAGCATTTGCAGATAGAAATATCACCATTGCAAAACTCCCAGATTCAGAACGTCAAAAACTTTATGATATGACTCAAAAAGTTCGTGATCAGTACGCTGATGAATTAAGTGAAGCTATAGCTTTGATAAGTGCAACACAAAAATAAATTCTTGAAAATAGTTTTTTGTAATCCTTAAAAAGACCTTAATATTATGAATAGGAGTTTCTATGTCTCAGAATGAATGCTCAGGAAAGTATCTTGAAATAGAACACGATGATGACGGCTTTCAATCTTCTGGTAGTTTTTTATCGTGGTTAGATAATAACTTTGAAAAAATCTTCCTTGTTATAGGCTTACTTTCAATAATCTTTTTTATTTCACTACAAACATTCTACCGCTACGTTATCACAACATTTACAGATACCGCCGGTGCTATGGTTTGGACTGAAGAAGTTTCAAGATACATATTTATCTGGATTTCATACCTAGCTTTAAGCGTAAGTATAAAAAAACGTACTGCTATCAGAATTGATATTGTTTACAATGCCCTTTCTGATAGATGGCAACATATTTTCTTAGTAATTATGGATGTTTGCTTTACACTTCTTACAGTAATCATCATGTACACCGGTTGGTCACAAATCGAAAGACTTATGACTTACCCACAGCTAACAACAGCTCTTCAAATTCCTTTCTTAATTCCTTACCTTATTCTTCCTTTAGGATTTGGTTTAATGACTTTGAGAAACTTACAATGCTTGAAAAGCTCACTTGAAAAATGTGGAAAAGATGCATTTCTTGCAATATTCCTAAGCATTGCAATTTGGGCACCTTTATACCCTGTTATTACAGCTCTTTACTTCCCAAGCATACCTTATTGGTATGACTATATTGCTCCACTTCCTGTATTATTTGGTTATTTCTTAATTTTATGTCTTATTGGTGTACCTGTTGCAATTTCGCTTGGTTTATCTGCAATGGCAACAATTCTTGCAGCAGGAACACTTCCTATTCAATACGTTTCACAAGTAGCTTTTACATCAATCGACAGCTTCCCAATCATGGCAATTCCTTTCTTTATTGCAGCTGGTGTTTTCATGGGTGCAGGTGGGCTTTCTGCAAGACTCCTCGCTTTTGCTGATGAAATGCTTGGTGGTTTACATGGTGGTATGGCATTAACTGCTGTTGCTACTTGTATGTTTTTCGGTGCAATTTCCGGTTCAGGTCCTGCTACTGTTGCGGCTATTGGTGCTCTTACTATTCCTGCAATGGTTGAAAGAGGATATGATAAATACTTTGCCGGTGCTTTAGTTGCGGCTGCCGGTTCAATCGGTGTTATGATTCCACCATCTAACCCATTTGTTGTATACGGTGTTTCTGCTCAAGTATCAATTGGTGATTTATTTATCGGTGGTATTGTTCCGGGTATTTCAACAGGTATTGTTCTTATGCTTTACGCTTATTTCTATTCTAAAAAACAAGGATGGAAAGGCGAAGAAAGAAAACGTTCAGCTGTGACTGTTGCTGCTGCTTTTTGGAGAGCAAAATGGGCTATGCTTGTTCCTGTAATCGTTTTAGGTGGTATCTATGGCGGGCTTATGACTCCAACTGAAGCTGCTGCGGTTGCTGCTCTTTACGGATTGATTATCGGTTTATTTGTATACAAAGAATTAAATATAAAAAGAGTTATCAGCTCATGTGTTGAAGCAGCTGAAACTTCCGCAACCATCATTATTCTTATGGCGATGGCTACCATATTCGGTAACATCATGACTATAGAAAACGTACCGGGTATTATTGCTAAAGGTATTTTAGATATCACAAACAATCCTATCTATATTTTACTTCTTATAAACTTACTTCTTCTTATTGTTGGTATCTTTATGGAAGCATTAGCGGCGATTGTTATTCTTACACCAATATTATTACCGGTTATTACAGGCGTTGGCGTATCACCATTACACTTTGGTATCATCATGGTTATGAACCTTGCGATTGGCTTTATTACTCCTCCTGTTGGTGTAAACCTCTTCGTAGCATCATGTGTTGCAAAAGCAAGCTTAGCACCTCTTGCAAAGCACGTTGTACCAATGATTCTATTGATGATTGCTCTCTTATTAGTATTCACATTTGTTCCTCAACTATCATTATTCCTTATCTAAAAAAAATAAGAATAATAAGAATCTGATAGATTTATTCACCCTCAACTACAATAAATTACAAAAGGATAAATACATGAAAATTATTGACTTTCGCTTTCGCCCAAATACAGAAGATATCATTAATGGTATAAAAAATAGTGCTATGTTCAAAGCAGCTTGCGAAGCTATCGGCTTTGATGCCAGAAAACCGCAAGAACTCCCTGCTATCATAGAAA
>CAYJEN010000012.1:16625-31326 GCA_964369185.1 uncultured Desulfovibrionaceae bacterium | reverse complement strand
TATAGAAGGAAATTTTATGATTCTTTTAGATGGTAATCTTACCTCACAAAAAGTTAAGGACAGACTAAAAGCACAGATCGAAAATAAGGAAGTTGAACAACCTCATTTAGTTGTTATCCTTGTTGGTGAAGATCCTGCATCACAAGTCTATGTACGCAACAAAGAAAAAGCATGTGAATATGTTGGAATTAAATCAACAACTCACAAACTTCCTGCTGATATCAAGCAAGAAGAACTAACTGACCTTATTCATAAATTAAATGATGATGATGGTGTTGACGGTATTCTTCTTCAGCTTCCACTTCCTAAAGGTCTTGATTCTCAAGCATGCCTTGAAGAAATCAGTCCTCTTAAAGATGTAGATGGTCTCCACCCTGAAAATCAAGGTAGACTTGCTATCGGACTTCCGGGCCTTCGTCCTTGTACTCCATCAGGTTGTATGACTATTTTAGAAGAATATGGTATTTCGACTGTTGGTAAAAATGTTGTTGTAGTTGGTCGTTCTAACCTAGTTGGAAAACCTGTTGCAGTTATGCTTACAGCTGCGGATGCTACAGTGACTCATTGCCACTCAAAAACTCAAAATCTTAAAGAAGTATGTAAACAAGCTGATATTCTTGTTGCTGCTATTGGTAGACCAAAATTTATTACCAGTGAATACGTAAAGCCGGGCGCAGTTATCATCGACGTAGGTATTAACCGTACTGATGAAGGGCTTTGTGGCGATGTTGACTTTAAAGATCTTGAAGAAGTAGCATCAGCTATGACTCCGGTTCCACGTGGTATCGGACCAATGACAATTGCTCAACTTCTAGTAAATACCTTTGAAGCAAAGAAATTAAAAGCTAATAAATAGTTTTATATATTCTTGAGGGAGAAAGAACGACACTATCTAAAGAGTGCTTTCTCCCTCTTATAATATTTTTTTCTTATAAAGATTTACTAGATAGATAAAGATAAAGAAGCGCGAATAGTAGGATTTAATATGCGAACAATAGGAATACTTGCAGGCGGCGGAGCTTTGCCAAGAGCAATTATAGAAGAATGTAGAAAAGATGAAGTTGCGGTTGCAGTCTGCGGCTTTGCAGGTCATACAGATCAAGAAACTCTTGATATGGCAGACTTTTCTGAAATTTTACCTATTGGACAATTTGCAAAGGTCATCAAATTTTTTCATAATCTTGATATTCGTGAAGTCTGCTTGGCGGGCACAATAGATAAGCCAAATATTTTAGATATTAGACCTGACTGGTTAGCCGCAAAAATGATTTTTTCTTTAAAATCTAAAGGTGATGACGCCCTTTTGCGTGCAATAATGGAACTTCTTGAAAAAGAAGGATTAAGCGTAGTTTCAGCAGGAAAAATAGTACCAAGTTTGTTAGCTCCTGAGGGTGTGCTTACAAAAACTCAACCGGACGACTATATAAAAAATACCTTTGAATATGCAAGACCTATTGCTGAAAGTATGGGAACATTTGATATTGGTCAAAGTCTTGTAGTCAAAGAAAATATAGTGCTTGCCGTGGAGTGTTTAGAAGGTACGGACGCAACTATAAAACGTGGCGGTGAACTTGGTAGGAAAGGAAATAATCCTTGTGTATTAGTAAAGCTTTTCAAAAAAGGGCAAGATGATAGAGCGGACTTGCCAACTATCGGATTAAAAACAATAGAGAATTTAATCGAGCATAATTTTAAAGCTCTTATCATTGAAGCCGATAAAACAATCTTCTTTGACAGAGATAAAGCTCTTGAACTTGCCGATAAAAATAAACTTATTATTTGGGCTGTTAAGAGTTGATTGTTGAGTTTGCGGTCGTCTAATTAAGTTCAAGAAGTGCTAAAATAAATTTATCAACGACAAAAAGCCCTCGTTAAAAAACAAGGGCTACCAAAAGCTTTTTTGTATTATGAAATATGTATTTTATTCTACTTCATACGGTAGGTGATACGACCACGGGTAAGATCGTAAGGAGAAAGTTCAACTTTTACTTTATCGCCCGGTAATATTCTGATGTAGAATTTACGCATTTTTCCTGAGATATGAGCAAGCACTGTGTGACCATTCTCTAGCTCAACACGAAACATAGCGTTAGGTAAGGCTTCTTGAACGGTACCATCAATTTCAATTGCTTCTTCTTTTGACATATAAACCCCTTGCAGTTTTTCTGCATCTTTGTTTTCATACAAGCATTATTTCTTTATATGCAAATAAACAATGCTCTCATGGATAAAAAATCTGTTGTATATTTTCATAAAGAGCCATACATGTCAATCAAAATTATTAAGGATAATAATTTAGTAGGTTAGGTGGAGAATCTAAAAGAATTAATTTAGAAACAGACTCAAAGCTTTATTATAAGCTAAGACTTGATTAAAAAATATAGATACCTTAAGATAGTTGAACGGGGGATAGTATGAAAAGAAATATTTATCTAAAAACATTAGAAATTCACGAAGCACTAGAAAAAGCAATGAATAGCTTTGACGCTTCAACCTATTTAAAAACAGAAAACATTCCAGCACATAAAGCATTACATAGAGTTTTAGCAAAACCGGTATACGCAAAACATTCATCACCGCCTTTCCACTGCGCTGCTATGGATGGCTTTGGTGTAGTTGCTGAATCCACATTTATCGCCAGAGAAGATGAACCTATCTTTTTAAAAATGAATGAAGAGTGTCAGCCTGTAAATACGGGTAATCCACTTAAAGGCGAGTTCAATTCAGTTGTGATGATTGAGCACGTAGTACAAAAAGAAGGACACGACGGTATTTTTATTGAAAATCCTGTCTTTCCTTATCAGCATGTACGCAGAATCGGTGAAGATATTGTTGCTACGGAATTGCTTTTCCCACAACATACATACATAAGACCTTGGGATATTGGCGCATTACTTTCAGCCGGTATTTGGGACGTTGAAGTTTATGAAAAAGTAAAAGTCTGTATTATTCCAAGCGGTGATGAAATTCTCGATTATATGGATAAACCTGAACCTAAAGCAGGGGAAGTTATCGAATCAAATTCACAGCTTATAAGCGCATTGCTTGAAGAAATCGGTTGTGAATCTACACGTGTTAATCCTGTAAAAGATAATCCAACTGATTTAGGAAATGCTCTTCAAAAAGCGATAAATAGTGGATATCATGTAGTAATTTTCTGCGCAGGCTCATCAGCAGGCTCAAAGGATTACACAAAGAGCGTGATTGAAGCAAATGGTGAAGTTATAATTCATGGAATTGCGGCTATGCCGGGTAAACCATCTTTGCTTGGAAAATGTCAAGATAGATTAGTTGTAGGTGCGCCGGGATATCCTGTATCAACTTTAGTATGCATAGAAGAGCTTGTTATTCCATTACTTTCTAACTTCATGCATAAACCAAAACCAATGAAAACTACTTGTGAAGTAGAGCTTACAAGAAATACTGTTTCAAAACTTGGAACAGAAGAGTTCTTACGTCTTGCGATTGGTGAAGTTGAAGATAGACTTGTTGCGACTCCATTGAGTCGTGGAGCAGGAAATATTACAACTGTTTGCCGTTCACAGGGTGTTGCGTCTATTCCTCTTCAAACAGAGGGAATGCAAGCAGGGCAAAAACTACAAACTCGTCTAACCACTCATAAAGATTTACTAAATAATACTCTTGTGTGTGTTGGTAGTCATGATAATATTCTTGATCTCCTCCACGATGAACTTATGAAAGAAGGATACTCCTTTACATCGAGTCATGTAGGCAGTTCAGGTGGTATTACAGCTCTTAAAAACAAAGCTTGCCACTTTGCAGGAATGCATTTATTTGATCCTGAAACTCAAACCTTCAATTTCCCTTTCCTTAATTCAATGCTTCCTAATCACGAGCTTACAGTTATAAATCTAGTGCTTAGACATCAAGGTCTTATTGTCGCAAAGGGAAATCCTCTCAATATTCAAACAATTGAAGACTTGAAAAAAGTTCGTTTTGTGAACAGGCAAAAAGGTTCAGGTACACGCATACTCTTCGATCATAAACTTAAAGAAGCAAATATCAATTTCTCTGAGATTAATGGATACGGAAAAGAAGAGTTTACTCACATGGCGGTAGCGGCTAATGTACTAACAAATACTGTTGATTGCGGAATGGGTATTCAAGCAGCGGCAAAAGCTCTAAATCTTGATTTTGTTCCTCTCGCTCTTGAACGTTATGATATTGTAATTCCAACTCAATATATGGATGATCATCGCATTCAAAAAGCTTTGGAAATTATAAAAAGACCGCAATTCATCGAAAGAATTACATCTTTAGGTGGGTATGAAGTGGACTTTACAGGTCAAATAATGACTAAATAGTTTTTTCTTTTTTGCCTTCGGCGACCAAGGGGATAATCCCCTTTGGAAACCCTACTTTTTTTCGACTCGCTCCTCGTCAAAAAAGAGTATAGCTTTACAAAAAAATATCCTTTGTCATCAAAATAAATCTTCCTTTAAACTTAGAAGTGAGTTTAAAGGAAGTTTTTTTATTATATAGTAAGTAAGTTTGAGTAGAGAGTTATCCATAAAATATAGGATTATTTTTTTGAAAGATAAATATTACTTCATCGCCACTCTTAGTTTTAATAAAAAGAAGAATTATGTGCGATGAAAATTAAAAAGTTTTATAAGTTGTGGTTTCCCCCTCTCGAAAATCCCATAAAAAAACCTTAAAAATTCTTTGTTGACTAAATTTGAGAATAGTTCTATTTAACTTGTTTACAGATTAAAAAACCTTTTAGGTACGGAGACGTTTTGTGAGTGAAAAAGAAGTAAAACTCCAAAAGCCGATTAAATTGGCATCAAAATCAAAGCATGTAGAGTATTTTCAACCTTTGTTGCAAAGTTTATCAAAGAACAATGAACTTAATGAGGTTATCAAGAACTGCGTAAGTAAGTCTTGTGATTTACTTGATTTAGACGTGCCACTTTTCCCTAACGACTTTAAAAAGAAAGACGATACTGCTCAAGTTCGTGCTGAATTTGAAGCCTTTAGTGCTGAAGAGCTTATGGAAGTTGAAGAACGTTTTACACTTGCCGGTAGAATGGTTAGTTCACGTTCATTCGGTAAGGTAATCTTTTTCCACGTTCAAGATAAAACAGGAAAACTACAGTGCTATGCTGAAAAAGAAAAAATGGGCGCTGAAAACTTTTCTGTATTTAAAAAGTTGGACGTTGGTGATATCGTTGGTGTTGAGGGTAAATTATTCCGCACTAAAACAGGTGAACTCACACTTTCTTGCGATTCAGTAAAGCTTCTTACAAAATCATTCCGTCCTCTTCCTGAAAAACACTCCGGACTTACAGATACTGAAACTCGCTACCGTCAACGTTATGTTGACTTGATTGTGAATTCTAAAACTCGTGATATTTTCCGTAAACGTTCTAAAATTGTACGTGAATTTCGTAGATTTATGGAGAATAGAGGCTTTATTGAAGTTGAAACTCCAATGCTGCAATCAATAGCAGGTGGCGCAACTGCAAGACCTTTTGAAACTCATCATAACGCATTTGATATTCCTTTATTCATGCGTATTGCACCTGAGTTATATCTCAAACGTATGCTTGTTGGTGGTTTTGAAAAAGTATTTGAAATTAATAGAAACTTCAGAAATGAAGGTGTTTCTACTCGCCACAACCCAGAATTTACTATGTGTGAATTTTACTGGGCTTATGCGACTTATGAAGATTTAATGGATATTGTTGAAGAACTTTATGCATATCTTGCAATGGAAGTTTGTAATTCAACACTTGTAGAATATCAAGGTCAAGAAATTGATTTATCAGTTGGTACTTGGAGACGTATAACTTTCTATGATTCTTTGAAAGAATTTGGTGGGCATACTGACGAGTTCTTGCAAGATAAAGAAGCTGTAAGAAAATATGTTCGTGATCGTGGTGAAAAAGCTACTGATTCCGAAGTATTAGGAAAGCTTCATGCAAAAGTTTTTGATTTAGATGTTGAACATAAACTTATCCAACCAACATTTATTTATGAATATCCTATTGCAATTTCTCCGCTTTCACGTCGTAACAACGATAATCCTGATATTGCAGATAGATTTGAACTCTTTATTACAGGTAGAGAAATGGGTAATGCGTTCTCAGAATTGAACGATCCTGTTGATCAACGTTTACGCTTTGAAGAGCAAATGCAACAAAAACATGAAGGTGATGTTGAAGCGCATCCACTTGATGAAGATTACTTGCGTGCTCTTGAATATGGTATGCCTCCTGCGGCAGGTTGTGGACTTGGAATTGACCGCTTAGTAATGTTACTTACGGATTCTCCTAACATTAGAGAAGTAATTCTCTTCCCACTTCTAAAACCAGAAGCTTAGCAGAAACTATGAATTTTGCACTAAGAATAGCCACACGTTATCTCTTTGCTAGAGCAAGTCAGGCATTTATATCGCTAATATCGATAATGTCTATTCTCAGCGTTGCGATAGGTGTGGCTGCTTTGATTGTGGCGATGAGCGTTTATGCGGGCTTTTCAAATGATATAAGAGAAAAAGTCCTTGGTTCAAATGCTCATGTAATGCTCTTATCGAATAATATCACACTATTTGACAACATCGAACCTATTATTGAAAAAGTAGAAGAGGTTGATGAAGTTGTTGCCGCTCATCCATTTTTATATTCTGAAGTAATGCTTTCATCAACTCGCGGGGTGAAAGGTTTGGTACTGCGTGGAATTGATCCTGATCAAGGTGAAAATCCAATTGCTTTATTGAACGATTTGCAGCTTGGAAGTTATGAATCATTAGTTCAAGAAGAGGGTAGACCACAGGGAATTATTATAGGGCAAGAATTGGCAGATATGCTATTTCTTACAGTTGGTTCTCGTGTAAACTTACTTTCTCAGTCGGGGCAAAGCACAGCAGCTGGTTTTGCGCCAAAGCTTACTCCTTTTAAAGTTGTGGGTATATTCAAAACTGGAATGTATGAGTATGACGCTTCACTCTCCTTTATTAGCTTGAATGCGGCTCAAGATTTACTTGGAGTTCCAAGAGGTAGAATTTCAGGTGTTGAAATCTTAGTTGAAGATGCTTATAAAGCTCCTGAAATAGCGAAAAAAGTTGATGAAAAATTCGGTGCAGAATTTTACCTTCGTGATTGGACAACAATGAATGCAAACCTTTTTGCAGCTTTGGAGCTTGAAAAAATTGGTATGTATTTAGTCTTGATTATGATTGTGCTTGTTGGCTCTTTTTCTATTGTAACATCACTTGTTATGCTAGTTATGGAAAAAACAAAAGATATTGCAATACTTATGAGTATGGGGGCAAGCTCTCAAACTATTAAGAAAATATTTATTTATCAAGGAACTCTTATTGGTTTTATAGGAGTTTCACTTGGAACAATCCTAGGTTTGACAATTACTTATGTGTTGAAAACTTATGAATTGATTGAACTTCCAAAGGGCGTTTACCCTAGTGATACTTTGCCTGTTCTTGTTCTTCCTTTTGATGTTGTAACCATAACTTGCTCGGCTCTTTTGCTCTGTTTTTTAGCGACGATTTATCCTGCAAATAAAGCGGCAAAACTTGAACCTACAAAAGCATTGAGATATGAATAAGGGGTATGAGTAACATGGCGGATATCTTATATAATATCGAAAATTTACAAAAAACTGTCAAGACTGAGAGTGAAGAATTAGAAATTCTAAAAAATGTCTCTTTAAAAGTCTATGAGGGAAAAAGTGTTGCTTTGCTAGGTTCTTCTGGCTCAGGTAAGTCAACTCTTTTACATATTATGGGAACTCTTGACAGTGCAACAAGCGGTGTGCTTGAATTTAGAGGCAAAGATTTAACCTCACTAAATAATAAAGAAAAATCTGCATTTCGTAATAAAGAACTTGGTTTTATTTTTCAATTTCACCACTTACTGCCCGAGTTTTCAACTCTTGAAAATGTTGCAATGCAGGCTTTAATTTCAGGAATGCCACAAAAACAAGCATTTGAACTTGCAAAAGATATGCTTGTCCAAGTAGGGCTTGAACACAGATTTAATCATAAAGCAACAACTCTGTCAGGCGGCGAAAGACAAAGAGCAGGTATAGCGCGCGCACTTTTGTTAAGTCCTAAAGTTTTGCTTGCTGATGAACCTACCGGAAACTTAGATGAAAATACCGGAACTAAAATAGTTGATTTGCTTTTAAGATTAAACCATGATAAAAAAATCTGTCTTATCATGGTTACACATAATATTTCCCTTGCTTCATGTATGGAGCAAAGATACGAACTAAAGTCAGGAGAACTTTATGAACTTTAAGTCTCAGAAAAAGCAGCTTTTTGCCTTCTTTTTTCTCGCGTTCATGCTTGCCTCAGTAGGAATTTCAAAAATCTCCTATGCAGCTGATGGCTCTATTTTGCTTGCACCTTTTACTTATAATGTAAGTAATAGTTATATGCAAACTCTCGGAAGCTTTGCTCAAGAACTAACAGATAGTCTTGAGGATAAAGGCTTTAACGTTGTAAAAACCTCTACAAAGCCTCAATCTACTGAAAGCGCACAAGCTTTAGCTTTTACAAATAAAACTAATGCTATAATTTATGGTACTTTCTCACAAATTGGTGATACAGTTGCAGTTAATGCTATCTATGTAAACTCAATTGGAAAAAGCAAACCTATAAATATTGAAGTAAAAACTAATACACTTGTTGCCGGCATAGCAGATGAAATTGCTTTGCGTGCAACTCAAACAGGTGATATTGATCCTATTTCATTCGGTAGTATTAGTGATGTTCAAATTGTCGGTGTAAAAGTGCTTGACCCTGAACTTATTCTTTCACGTATGACATTAAGACGTGGCGATATTCCAACAACCGAAGGAATTGATGCCGATGTTCGTAAAATTTGGGATACAGGCTTTTTTAATGACGTAGCAATGGAAGTTGTAGAGCAAAATGGCGA
Organism: uncultured Desulfovibrionaceae bacterium; assembly: GCA_964369185.1. Taxonomy (GTDB): domain Bacteria; phylum Desulfobacterota; class Desulfovibrionia; order Desulfovibrionales; family Desulfovibrionaceae; genus CAYJAZ01. Next base: position 22,402 of record CAYJEN010000012.1, on the reverse strand, counting down.
ACAAGTTCTTGTTGTTAAAGTAGAAGAACGTCCACGTATTGAAGAAGTAGTTGTAAATGGTTCTGACGCTGTTTCACTTTCAGATATTTTAGAAACTATGACTTCACGCACAGGCGATGTTCTAAACTATACTACATTATCAAACGATATACAAAGAGTTACAGAGCTTTACAGAAAGAAAGGCTACTATAATGTTGAAGTTGATTACTCCGTTTCAGAGCTTGCAAACGGAACAGCAGTTCTTGTTTTTGACGTGAACGAAGGTAACAAACTTTATATTGAAGAAATAGTTTTTGACGGTATTGAAAACCTTGATACAGACGAACTTGAAAAATATCTTGCTCTCAAAACAAGAGGATTTTTCTCTTTTGTCACCGGTTCAGGTATTCTAAAAGAAGAAGACTTAGCTCGTGATGCGCAAACTGTAGCAGCATTTGCAGTCAATGAAGGATACATTCAAGCACAAGTATCTACTCCTGAAGTTACTTATGGCGAAGAAGGTATTATCATTACATATAAAATTAATGAAGGCGACCGCTTTGCTCTTGGTGATATAGTATTTGCCGGAAACCTTATTGAAGATCCTGCAAAGTTTTATGAAATAATCGCACTTGATGAATGGAAAGAAGAGAACACTTACTTCTCACTCAATACAATGCAAGATGATATCAGAGCTCTTACAACATACTATAATGATCAAGGTTTTGCTTTTGCAGAAGTTGCTCCGATGGACAATGTTGATGTAGAGAATAAAGTCATTAATATTACTTTCAATATCAAACAAAATGAAAGAGTACATATTAATCGTGTAGAAGTTTCAGGTAACTATGAAACTCGTGATAACGTAATTTTACGTGAAATGCGCCTTGCTGATGGTGATATGTTCTCCGGTTCAGATATTGCACGTTCACGCGAACGCCTTATGAAGTCAGGTTACTTCGATAAAGTAAATATCGATGTTCAACCAACTGAAAACCCGGCTCTTGTTGATTTGAATGTTGAAGTTGAAGAAGGAAGCACAGGTGCTATTACAGGTGGTGTTGGCTACTCTACTTATGATGGTGTAGGTGTATCTGCATCTATTTCACAAAATAACCTTTTTGGTAGAGGCTATAAAGCAGGTCTTGAAGGTTACGTTTCAGAAAAAGAAATGAATATGACAGCTTCTTTCTGGAATCCACGTCTATATAATACTAATCTTGGTGCAGGTGTCAGCCTTTACGGTATTGACCAAGAATGGATTGACTATGATAGAAGTACACTTGGTGCACAATTCAGTTTTGGTTATCCTTTAGGCGAATACACCACATTGAACTGGGGTTATCGTATAGAAAACTATGAAATTACTGAAGTTGATGAATTAGCTGCTCCAAGTATTAAAGAGTATGAAGGAAACAACTGGGCAAGTGTTGTAACTCTTGGTGTAACTCGTGACACTACAGATGTAAATTTCTTTGCAACAAAAGGTACAAAAACCAAGATTACTCTCAACTATGGTGGTAACTTCTTAGGTGGTGACGATAACTTCTTCCGTGTACTTGGTGAATTTGGTGCTTACTATTCTCCTGTTGAAAATCATGTTCTTCATGGTAGAGTATCAGTTGGTGGTGTTTTCAAAAATACATCTAAAGTTGTTCCATCATTTGAAAGATTCTATATCGGTGGTATGAATTCTATCAGAGGTTATTCTTATGAAGATATATCTCCAATAGATCCAAGCACCGGTGAAAGTATTGGTGCAGATAGAGTTGCATATGCTTCACTTGAATATATCTGGATTTTTGAAAACGATTTAGGGCTTGCGCTTGTACCATTCTTTGATGCAGGTGTAGCAACGGATTCTTCATATGAAAGCTTCTTTGAAAGACACTACTATTCAGTAGGTGCTGAAATCCGCTGGCGTTCACCAATGGGTGATTTACGCTTTGCTTATGGTTTCCCTCTTACTGATAACGTAAAAGGTGAAAAACGTAGCTCAGGCAGAATGGAATTCACAATCGGTCAAGCATTTTAGTAATAAAGGTGTGTTCTTCGTCTAAGTATATGAAGTTTGGATATAATTCAAATTTCACATACTTGGATAGAGTACACACCTATAACTTTTTAAAAATATATAAAATAGGTGAATCATGGCAGAAGATAATAAAATTATTTATTCTATGATACGTGTTTCTAAAAAACATGGTCAAAAAGAAGTTTTAAAAGATATTTCACTTTCATACTTTTATGGAGCTAAAATTGGTGTTCTTGGTCTTAACGGGTCAGGTAAGTCATCACTTTTAAAAGTTTTAGCAGGTGTGGATAAAAACTTTGATGGTGAAACAGTGCTTTCACCTGGTTTTACAATTGGCTATCTTGAGCAAGAACCACTTGTTGATGAAACAAGAACTGTTTTAGAAGTTGTTCAAGAAGGCGTTCAAGAAATCATGGATATCGTTAATGAATTTAATGCTATCAATGAAAAGTTTGCTGAGCCTATGGAACCAGAAGAAATGGACGCTCTTATCGAAAGACAAGGGCAAGTTCAAGAACTTATGGATAACAAAAATGCTTGGGATTTAGACTCTCGCTTAGAAATGGCGATGGATGCTCTTCGTTGTCCTGCGGCGGATACTCCAGTATCAGTAATTTCAGGTGGTGAAAAACGCCGTGTTGCTCTTTGTCGCTTACTTTTACAAAACCCTGATATTCTTCTTCTTGACGAACCAACAAACCACTTGGATGCTGAATCCGTAGCTTGGCTTGAACAGTTCCTTCAAACATTCCCTGGTACTGTTATTGCCGTAACCCACGATCGTTACTTCCTTGATAACGTTGCCGGTTGGATTTTAGAACTTGACAGAGGTCGTGGTATTCCTTGGAAAGGTAACTATACCTCTTGGTTAGAACAAAAAGAACAACGCCTTGCACTTGAAGATAAAAAAGACGAAGAAAGACAAAAAACTCTTAATAGAGAACTTGAATGGATTCGTATGTCACCTAAAGGACGTCAAGCAAAGGGTAAAGCTCGTATCAATGCATACGAAGCTATGCTCAGCCACGAGTCAGAGCGTAGAGCGAAAGATCTAGAAATCTACATTCCTCCTGGACCACGTCTTGGTAAAACAGTTGTAGAAATTACTGATATGTCAAAATCTATGGGCGATAAAATGCTCATGGAAGGCGTAAATGCAATTATTCCGGCAAACGCTATTGTTGGTATTATTGGGCCAAACGGTGCAGGTAAATCAACTTTATTTAAAATGCTTGTAGGTATTGAACAACCTGATAGCGGAACAATTAAAGTTGGCGATACTGTAAAGTTTGCTTATATTGATCAATCACGCTCTAGCTTGACTCCGGGAAAAAGCGTATACGAAGTAATCAGTGAAGGTGCTGAATTTATTAAACTTGGCACTAAAGAAATTAACTCTCGTGCTTATTGTTCTCGTTTCAACATTCAAGGTAGCGATCAGCAAAAGAAAGTTGATGTTCTTTCAGGTGGTGAAAGAAACCGTGTTCACCTTGCACAAATTCTAAAACAAGGTGCAAACGTTATCCTTCTTGATGAACCGACAAACGACCTTGATGTTAACACTATGCGTGCCCTTGAAGATGGTATCGAAAACTTCGCTGGTTGCGTTCTTGTTGTAAGCCACGATCGTTGGTTCCTTGACCGTATCGCAACTCATATCATCGCTTTTGAAGATGATGGAAAAGTTGACTTCTTTGAAGGTAACTTTAGTGAGTATGAACAAGATAAAATCAAACGTTTGGGAAATCAAACCCCTCACAGAGCTAAATTCAGAAAACTAACAAGAGATTAAAATTATAAGAGTGGGGGAAGGTTATCGTTCTAAAATGATATTTCCCCCTTTTCTTTAAACTCTTGGAGATAGGTACATGACAGCACTAGAAAAACTTACAGATGACGAGCGCAAAGAATATTGGGCATGTTTAGCACTAAAATATGCGCAAAATGTTGGAGCTCGTACAATAGCCAAATTGATGAAGCATTTTGGTTCTGCCTATATTGCTGTTCATAGTCTAACTGAATGGGGTGCTATTGGAGCATCTCACAGGATAAAACATATACAAGATAACTCTTGGCGCGAAACTGCAAGAAGAGAATGGGAAAATGCAAGAGATTTAGAAGCTGATATTATTTTATGGTCTTCAATAAACTATCCTCCTCTATTAAAAGAAATTCCCGATGCGCCTCCATTTTTTTATGCTCTTGGAAATATAGAGCTTTTGAAGAATCCGTCTGTTGCAATAATAGGCTCAAGAACATGCTCGGAACAAGGGCAAAGTGAAAGCGCATATCTAGGAAAATCTCTTTCTGCTTGCGGAGTTACTATTACATCCGGAATGGCTCGCGGAATTGATAGAGCAGCGCACTTTGGCGCATTACAAGAAATTGGTTCAAGTATTGGAGTTCTAGGTTCTGGGATAGATATTATTTATCCGCAAAGAAATAGCGATATTTATTTTGATTTGAAAAAGAATGGTCTACTGGTGAGTGAATTTCCACCATCAATGCCGCCCGACCCTACAAATTTTCCAATAAGAAACAGAATTATCAGCGGATTATCCTACGGTGTGATTGTTGTTGAGGCTGACCTAAAAAGCGGTAGTCTTATAACTGCAAGAGTCGCAAATGAGCAGGGTAGACAAGTTTATGCTATTCCCGGTTCTATGGGGTCGCAATTTTCTAAGGGATGTCAAGAACTTATTAGGCAAGGAGCAAAATCAGTTTTCCGTGTGGAAGATGTATTAGAAGATTTATTCCCTTTACTGAAATCTGAACTAATCCAAGCTCAAGATGTTTTAACGAAAAATGATGCGATTCAAATACTTACACCTAAAGAAGAAAAAAACTCATCCTCTATAAAAAAAGCAGAAAAATCGCAAACTATAGAAACGAAAAAAACTATTGAACTTCAGGAAAAAGTAACAAGTTCAAAAGAAAAATTCTCTGCTGACTCTATAGAATTTCAAATTTTAGAATCTCTTGAATCCGGAAAAAAACATATAGATGACCTTTGCTTGACTCTAAATCAAAGTCCACAAGAAATTAATGTCGCACTTGTACAGCTTGAATTATTTGACTATGTTACAAGATATGAAGGTGCATGGTATGGTATTAAAGAAAGATAAAGAAAGCAATCAAGAAAATAATATTCTCCCTGACAGAGCTGAGATTTTTTTACTTTATCTTGAAACTCAGAAAAATATGGCAACAGCAACTATTCGTGCTTATGCTACTGATTTACTTGATTTCAATAAGTTCCTTGTTGAGCATGAAGAAAAAAATCTTGATGATATCAAAAATATCACAAAGAAAGATATTCAACTTTATCTAGCTGAATTACATAAAAAAGAATATTCTAAGACATCAGTTTCTCGCAAACTTTCTAGTCTAAGAGCTTTTTTTAATTATGCATTAAGAAAGCACATAATCAATTCTTCACCAATTGCAAGTATAAAAAATCCTAAACAACCGAAATATCATCCAAGTGTTCCGAATGTGGAACAAGTGACTCATATTCTAGATGCACCGCAAAAAGAGATTAGCGAAGAAAATTCTTCACCAAAAGAAATAGCTATTTTCTCAAGAAATATTGCTCTTGTGGAGTTGTTATACGGTTCAGGCTTGAGAATATCTGAAGCACTGAATTTGAATAAAGCAGATTTTTCTGAGGAAAAATCATCTATTATAGTAATGGGTAAAGGAAGCAAAAAAAGGGTTGTACCACTTACAGATAAATCAAAAATCGTATTAAAAACGTGGTTAA
>CAYJEN010000012.1:0-16525 GCA_964369185.1 uncultured Desulfovibrionaceae bacterium | reverse complement strand
GAAATACTTTCTAAGGGTGAGACATGGCAAGAGAACATTTAACTAAGTGGAACATTTTCTTTTTAATACTTTGGGGACTTTTCCTCACACTTTGCTTGTCTATTTATCTAAATTACTTGCAACCAGCTAAACTTACACCACTTCTAGAAAAAGAAATTGAAAAACATCTAAAAACTGATGTAGTAATAGGCAATATTAATATTGATGTCTTTCCTCATCTTGGCTTTACCGTTGAATATCTTTCTTTAGATACTTTACACGAGAACACAAGAGTTATTATTGAAACAGAAAAGCTTGAGTGCAATATTGCTTGGGCACCTCTTCTTTTTTTAGATGTAAATATCAGAAATTTATCGCTCGAAAATGCAAATATAATACTTGAAATAGATCAAGGTAAAATTGAAACAATTCAAAAACCCGAAAATATAGTACTTGACTTTCTAGCCTTAGATAAAAGTATACATCCTATTATCCAAGATGCTTATTTAAATATAGAAAATTCATCACTTGGTATTTATCTGCATAAGAATTCTCATTATGATGAGTTTGTTGTGAGCGGTATTAATGCACATTTAATGCCTTTAGAGTCAGCAAGGCTTTATGTTGAAAATATACATTCTAATTTAGAAGTTTTTCCAACTATTACAGATGCTCAATTTGTTTTTAATACAGCAGAACTCACAAGTGATACTTTTATTTCTCAATACAGTTTGCAAGCGAATGTTGACTCAAACGATCTCTTATTCAAGAATAATATTGATATAAAAGGTGAACTTGCTTTATCATCTAAGCTTGAATTTCTCCCTTCTAAACATGAGCTTGATATTATTTCTCGTTCAACTTTGCCTAATCAACACATAGATACAAGAGCTACTCTTGCAATTGATTACAAAGACATTGAAAACATAGAAATTTCAAAAGGTACTTTTATAGCTGAAAAAGATAGAATTGATTTTTCAGGCACAGTAAGAAATATTCTGACAGCTCCAAAGTTTGAAGCAAAGATAGATATTATTAATCTTGGGCTTGCTCGTTGGCTTGATTTCGCTAGAAATGTACCGCCAACACTCTCACTTGTTCTCAATTCAATTTCAGGTTCTTTTGATGCGATTATTGATGCAAAAGGTATAGACGCAACTAATCTTAAGGCTAAAGCTCTTGAATTTAATTTTGTAGGGAGCGGTAGTTATTCTTTTGAGGGAGCACAAGCTCTTAAATTAGACTTATCAACAGACTATATATCAATTGATAATCTTTTCCCTGAAGTTTTAGGGAAGGATACAAAAGCACTGGATTTCAAATCTATAGCACTCGATAAAGAATTTGAGCAAACTCCAGAAGATAATAAGAAAAGCGAAAAAAGTGAAGAATTTCAATATGACATAGCATTGCACGCTAAGGAATTGAACTTTATTGATATAAAAGCTGAAAATGCATATGTTTCTATTATTCCACATATAGACGGAGTTGCTCTTCCTATAAAAGTTGATAAATTATCTCAGGGAAGTGCCAATGCAAATCTGATACTTTCAGACTATATCCAGTTAGATATTGATATCAAAAACCTCGCACTTAATGAATTTTTTAAGCCTCTTGTAGAAAAAGATTTTATTGATGGCAGTCTTAATGCCAATATAAGAAGTAAAGGGACAGGAGAAAATCTTCTAAAAGCATTTCAAGCGCTTCAAGGAAAAGTAAATCTTTCTGTAAGTAATGGAAAATTTATCAACGGAAAGGAATCGCTCCCATTTAGAAAGCTTGATATTTTAGCTGATATTAATAAAAATAGTTCATTGAAATCTCAGTTAATCCGAGAGTTTATTGCTTCTTCTACTATCAATCTAGAAACTAATGACTTTAATGTGAGTATGAAATCTCCAACTACTAAAGTTATTTATGATCTTACAAAAGCTTTTCCACTTGAAATAACAAAAGATTCTGCCTCTATTGATTTATTTATACCTAAAAAATCTATACATTTAAAAGCAAAAAGTGCGCTTAGTTTTAGTTATCCTAAGCAAAGCGTAAGTATAACTTCAATCAATGGAAGCGGAGATAAATTTACTTTTGCTGGAAATCTTTCTCTAAATTCATTTGAAAAAATTGATTTGTCTGGAAATATTAATATATTATCGAATCACTTCGTTCATATGTTGAAGAAGTTTAATATTGCAATTCCTAATTTAAAAGATAAATCGGCTTTTTCGTATATAAATTTAAAACTACCATTTACCTATAAAGATTCTGTTTTTTCATCTACAAAGTTTGAAGGTATACTCGATAATACTAAATTCAGTGGCAATCTCTTACTTGATAAAAACAAGCAGAGTAGTTCAAAGTTTAATATTAAAGCAGATGAAATCTATTTTGATAGATACTATAATGCCGAGAAAACTTCACAATCAGGTGCTAGTCTTTCTAAAAATAATAATAAGATACCTATTGATGCAATTAGAAATCTGAACATAAACGGAAATATTTCTGTCAATAAACTTTGGCTTGCAAATACTCCTTTACTGAACTTTTCAATGCCGTATAACTTTTCAAAGGGTAAGATTAGTATAAATCCAACCGCATCATTTCCATCTCATGGTAGCATGGCAATTAATTTGAATGGGCAATTGCATAACAATAGTTTGTTTGTTTCTAGTAAGATAAAAGCTAATGATGTAAATATGCTTGCACTTGGTAAAGCACGCGGGCAAAAAAATATTCTTTCTGGTACTGCGGCACTTACCGCAAATACGTCAAGTGTTATTTCTACATACGCAGATTTTATTAATACTCTAAACGGCGACTTTTCCTTTATGGTAAGTAATGGATATATGGTGTCTGCTAAAAATCATCTTCCACATACAAGCCTCTCTTCTCCACCAAAAGAAAGCGTAGTAAACCCGTCTAGCAGGGGTACAGAATTTTCACATTTATCAGCGACTGGAAAAATATCTGATGGTATTTTATCAACAAATAATATAAAAATGCTTGGCTCACTAAAATTTAATGGTGGTGGTTCTATAGATTTAAAAAAATGGATACTAAATCTTCATGGTAATGCAGAATATAATAATATTACCAAGATACCGATAAATATAAAGGGTTCACTCTCTAATCCAAATTTATCGGTTGAAATATTGAAGACGATTGCAAATACAATTCAATCAGTCACAGGGATTGTAGTAGATTCATTTACAGATATCATAACAGCCCCTTTCAAGCTATTTTAGAATTATTTTCGAGAGGGGTAAAAAGCATAAAAAAAAAGGGTTTATTTCCTATTACAGAAATAAACCCTATAGTTTTTTAATTCTTTTTTTTGTGACTAAGTAAAGAATTTATTTGAAAACTCACTTTCCTTACTAATAAGAATGCTCAGAATCTAAATCTTCTTGAGTTACTTTGTGCCCGAAGGTAAAGAAAGCCCAGATTTGATAAGCAATAACAACTGGTAATGAACACAGAGTTACGCCAAGCATAAGTTTTAGAGTTAGAGGACTTGAAGCAGTATTGAATGCAGTCAGTGAAGCTGCAGGGTCAATAGATGACATCAATGTATACGGGAACATTCCAAACATAGCAAAGAATACAAGGAACAGAATGAATGCCGCTGATGCAAACCATGCAGGCAATAATTTTTCTTGTTTCAAGAGTACATATACAGCTAAGTATGCAACTACAGCTAAGAATAGGAATATGTAGAGATATGGTCTATCTGCTACGTGCGCCCATATTGGAGTGTATATCATTGATAATCCAAGATAAAGAACAAGCACAACAAGTGTTATAGCCCATAATCCACGTGCTGCCATAACCGCTCTACCGTGGATATCTCCGCTTGATTTAAGAGCTAACCAAATTCCGCCGTGAATAGCAAATATCAATACAAATAATACACCACCTATAAGACCAAATGGACTTAAGAGTTTTAGTAAATTACCATGATAAACGCCATCAACATCAATAGGAATACCTAAGAATAGGTTAGAGAAGAATACACCAAGTAATAAAGCAGGGAGGAAGTTACCTAAGAAAAGAACTGTATCCCAAGTTTTTCTCCAACAAGAACAATCAATTTTACTTCTAAATTCAAATGCAACAGCACGGAAAATCAAAGCAAAAAGTAAAAGCAACAGTGGTGCATAAAGAGCTGAGAACATAACAGCATAAGTTTTAGGGAATGCCGCAAATGTTACACCACCCGCAGTAATAAGCCATACTTCGTTAGCATCCCAGTAAGGGCCGGCGGCATTGTAGACAACACGACGTTCTTCATTGTTTTTTGCAACAAAAGGAAGAAGTGTTCCCATACCAAAATCAAAGCCGTCGAGGATTAGATATACTGCCCAAAGCAGAACCCAAAGAAAAAACCAAGTAGTTTCTAACATAAGCTATCTCCTTACTCTTTTTCTGCTTGTGGCAAAGGAGCAGGACCTTTCTTCGCATATTTTGCAAGAAGATAGATATCCAAGATGCCAAGCAATGAATATACACCAATAAAGGTAGCTAGCGAAATTGCAACGGAAGACGCAGGTACAGGAGATACCGCATCAGAAGTACGCATAAGCCCGTATACAATCCAAGGCTGACGACCAACTTCAGTAAGCATCCAACCAAACGCAATTGCAATATAAGGAAGTGGAATGTTCCACAAAAGAACTTTAGGAAGCCAGCTAAATCTTTCTACATTATTTCTGCAATACCAAGCAACAGCCGCTAATGCAATAAAGAATGTGCCAAGCGCAACCATGATTCTAAATGATAAAAATGATAGTGCTACAGGTGGGGTGTCACCTTCTGGGAAATCATTTAAACCTTTAACTTCTGCGGCAGGGTCATTATATGCCATGATTGATAAGATGCTAGGAATTTTGATAAATTCAAAATAGTTATCTTTATTTTCTTCATCAGGGAATGTAAGTAAGTACATAGGAGCATGAGTTTCAGTTTCCCAATGTGCTTCCATCGCAGCCAGTTTAGCAGGTTGATACTTTGCAACTTTAAGCCCCTCTTGGTGACCAAAGAAAGCAACAAGTAAAGCCATAACAAGTGTAAATGGAGCTGCTAATTTAAATGAACGTTTGAAAAATTCAAGATGACTTTTTCTAACAATATGCCATGCTGAAATTCCTAAAATAAAGAAACCAGAAAGCATTAGTGCCGCTACCATATTGTGGAAGAAAATTCCCCATGCATATGGGTTTGTAATAACTTCTGTAAAATCAAGTAATTCGGCTCTGCCATTTTGGATGTGATAACCAACTGGATTATGCATAAATCCGTTAGCAAGAATAATCCAAATAGCTGAAAGGTTAGATGCAATTGCTACTAACCATATTGAAATAGCGTGAACCTTTTTACTTACTTTATCCCAACCAAAGTGCCAAACAGCAATAAAGGTTGATTCCAAGAAGAAGGCAACAGTTGCTTCAATTGCAAGCAATGAACCAAAAATATCACCAACATATTCAGAATAACGAGACCAGTTCGTTCCAAACTGAAACTCAAGAGTAATACCTGTTACAACGCCAAGTGTAAAGTTGATTATAAAAAGTTTACCCCAAAATTTTGCCATTCTCTTCCATTCTTCGTTGCCTGTGTTCACATAGGCTGTTTCCATAATCGCAATTAATACGGAAAGACCCAGTGTGAGAGGTACGAAAATAAAGTGGAAGAATACCGCTACTGCAAACTGAATTCGTGAGAGCAGAACAACATCCAAATCCATACTTTTCTCCTTAAATTTTATGGTATATGACAATTAAAACTATAATACGATTGTGAATAACTAACATAAACAAAAGAAAGAGCATACAAACTTATGATTTCTCTATAATAAAATATATCTTATTGTAATCTAAGGATAATAGGAATTATTACTTGAAGAAAACACAAGTTTGTCCGCTCACAAAGTTGCCAGTTATTACACTTGTTGACGAGTTAGCTTACTTATAGATATTTGTTATAAAATCTATTTGTGAGCGAACTTCGTTGTTCTCGTTTACAGCTTTAACAATTTTTTCAGCAAAATCTTTGCATTCTTGAATCTGATTTTCTTTTAGTCCATATTGAACTTTGAGAGGAGCGGCTAACATTGTGCAACCCATACTTTCTAACTCTTGAGAAAGAAGCTTAGGTGCTTCGCCTGACCAACCATAAGAGCCAAATGATGCTCCATATCTATTTTTAGGAGCTAAACCTTTGATATGATTTACTACAGAAGCCATTGCACTCATGTAGTTATTATTACGTGTAGCAGAGCCAAGAATGATGATTGAACAATCCATAAGATGATTTGCAATCTCGGCAACATGGTTTTTTTGAACATCTACAAGAACATAAGGTATACCCTCTTCAAAAAGTGTTTCACCGATTATGTGAGCCATTTTTGAAGTTGCACCCCAAATACTATCATAAGCGATAAGGGCAGATTTCTTAAAGGTTTGTTCAGCAAATTCTTTATATGCTTGACAAATAAAAGCTATATCGTCTTTTGTTCTGAAAATAAGACCATGATCTGGGGCAATAATGTCTATGCTTAGAGCACTTAGTTTCTCTAGAGCTTTTAGAACGAGATTGCCATAAGGAAGAATAATATTTGCATAATAATGTTTGCTCTCATGATAGACGATACTTCTATCAACAGAGTCAATAAAGCGTGAAGAAGAGGCTATGTTTTGCCCGAAAATATCATTTGAAAAGAGAATTTTATCTTCATTAAGATAAGTCACCATGCTATCAGGCCAGTGAAGCATTCTGGTTTCATAAAAAGTAACTGTTTTTTTGCCTAGTGAAATAGTTTCACCATCAGCAACAACTTGAATATTCCAACCTGTAGTATCAAATTGCCCTTTCATTGACTGTAAGCCAAGTTTTGAGCAGAAAATAACGTCAGGATTATATTTTTTTACTACCTCAGCAAGAGTTCCGGAGTGGTCTCTTTCTAGATGTTGGCAAATAATATAGTCAAGTTTTGGAGTATCTAGATGTTTTGAGAGTTGATAATTGAGTTCATCAAAATATTCGCAACTCACTGTATCAATGAGAGTTTTTTTCTCATCATCGATAAAATATGCATTATATGTAGAACCTTTTGGAGATGTTGAATAATGGTGAAAAGAGCGTAGATTAAAGTCAACTGCTCCAACCCAGTAAACGTTATCAGCTAAAGTATATTCTTTCATGTTAAATTCCTAAATTATGATATATAGATAAAAAAGGGTAGAAACTATATCTACCCTTTTTATAAAGAAAATATTTCTCTATGCGGGGCTAAATTGATCTTTGCCTACGCCACACATAGGGCATACCCAATCCTCAGGTAAATTTTCAAAAGCAGTTCCCGGAGCCACGCCTGACATATTGTCGCCTTGTTCCGGATCATAAACGTAACCACAAACTTGACATTCATAACTTTGCATAACAGTCTCCTTATTTATTGTTTTTCCATAATCCGTGAAGATTACAGTATTCACGAACAACTAACTCTTCAACATTACAGCCGCATTTCACTTCAACAACAGGTTCATCACCTGGGTTTAAGTGGAATACACGTTGACGATTGCCATTGAAAACTTCAATCCATTCAATGTAATGTTCTTCAGTCATTGGGTGCAGGGTTGAACCTACTGAGATTTTGTAACCATCTTGAGTTTTTTCTACAACCGGCACGTGCTTTTCTAAAGCCGCATCAACTGAGCCTTCTTTAAGGTGTCTCATCGGTTGGTTACAGCAAGCTAAAGGACCAGCTCCTGCGTGAAAAACTTCAATGATAGTTCCGCAAACATCACATTTATAAACATCAAACTTATTAGCCATTTTTATCTCCAATCTATTTTTTTTTGTTTGGCAGTAAAAAAATATTGTACTGCGAATTAGTTGACAATTATTATTCCTTAACAGGAACGATTCCTTCTATCATTAAGAAGGTGCAAATGTCAACACTAAATAAGACTTGTTCCTAAAAAGCTAAATTAAGGCTTGAAAGCGATATGATTTGACAATAAAATAAAAACTTACTATACTCATAACATAAAAAAAGGTGAAAATAAAGTGAAAGTTTACAGAGATCATTATTTTTTAAAGGCAAAACAGGAAAATTATCCTGCTCGTTCAGTATATAAGCTAAAAGAATTAAATAAAAAATTTAAAATTCTGAAAAAAGGAATGCGTGTTTTAGACCTAGGTGCGGCTCCCGGATCTTGGAGTCTTGGCGCGGCTGAGTATGTTGGTAAAGAGGGTATAGTCATTGGTGCCGATATCCAAACAACAGAAACATCTTTTCCGGATAATATTAAATTCTACCAAGAAGATGTGTTTAACCGTAGCCCTGAATTTGAAGCAGTTCTAGAACAGTATGCTCCTTTCGATTGTATTATAAGCGATATGGCGCCTGTTACAATCGGAACAAAGTTTACGGATCAAACTCGTTCGCTTGAGCTATGTCTTGAAGCTTTTGAAGTTGCAAAGAAATATCTTAAACCTCATGGAAATTTTGTGTGTAAAATTTTTATGGGTGGAGATTTTCCTTTGCTCGCAAAAGAATTAAAGCCACACTTTGCAAATGTTAAAAACTTTAAACCTCAAAGTTCAAGACAGGAAAGCAAAGAAATTTTTACAGTAGGCATTGATTTTAAAAAGTTAGAAACTTCACAAGAGGTCGATAAATAAGCATAAAAATAAGCCTATAAAAAATAGTATTTTTTCTTTTATAACTTATTTGAATGTAAGTGACTATTTTGACAACAATTTAATATATTGTAATTATTATTAAATTTATAATTTAGATATAAAATAAAAAGCAGCTTTTAAAAGCTGCTTTTTTTTGTTGAAATTAGAACAAATATATGCTATGATTTAAGGAGTTATTTAAATTCAACAACACTTAGGGAGGAACTCCTCAATGAAGCTATTTTTTTCTAAATGCTTTCTTGTCCTTTTAGCTTTGCTAATTCTGCCAATGACTGGCTTTGCCGCCGCAGAAGGTGTAGCACATTTACCAAAAGATTTATCCTTAGTTTGGATTATTCCTTTTGTATGTATGCTTTTATCAATTGCGCTTGGTCCAATTCTTGCGCCGCACTTTTGGCATCACCACTATGGTAAAATTGCTTTAGGTTGGGGCTTAGCTTTTGCTGTTCCATGCTACTTTGTTTTTGGTACTGAAATTACAGTTTATGAAGTAATTCATATTCTTGTATTGGATTACATTCCATTCATTATTCTGCTATTTTCTCTCTTTACTGTTGCTGGTGGTATTCGCTTGAAAGGTTCATTAGTAGGAACTCCTATGGTGAATACAGCAATTCTAGCTATTGGTACAGCTATTGCTTCTTTAATGGGAACAACAGGCGCAGCAATGCTTCTTATTCGTCCATTACTTAGAGCAAATGCACACAGAAAATTCCGTGTACACCAAGTTGTATTCTTCATTTTCTTAGTAGCTAACATTGGTGGTTCTTTATCTCCTCTTGGTGATCCACCGCTATTTCTTGGCTTCTTAAAAGGTGTTAGCTTCTTCTGGACTACAACTAACCTCTTTATGCCAATGCTATTAATTTCTATTGCTTTATTAGCTATCTACTATGTGCTTGATACTGTTCTTTATGCAAAAGAAGGCAAGCCACAACCTGAAACAACTTCAGATGAAAAACTTGGCTTTGATGGTAAAGTAAACTTCATTCTTTTAGTTGGTGTTGTAGCATGTGTTCTTATGTCTGGTTCATGGAAACCGGGTGGATATATTGATATCTATCATGTTCATTACGAATATCAAAACATCTTAAAAGACGTTCTTTTGTTAGTTATTGCAGGTGTTTCACTTAAACTTACTACTAAAGAATGTCGTCAACTAAATGACTTCAACTGGGAACCAATTGCAGAAGTTGCAAAACTCTTTATTGGTATATTCCTAAGTATGATTCCTGCGCTTACAATCCTCAAAGCCGGTGCAGATGGCGGTTTAGCTTCAGTTGTAAGCTTAGTATCTAATGCTGATGGAAGCCCTAACAATATGATGTATTTCTGGGTAACAGGAACACTTTCAGCATTCCTTGATAACGCTCCGACTTACCTTGTATTCTTCACCGCTGCAGGTGGCGATGCTGCATATCTTATGACTACAGGTGCTAAAACATTGATGGCTATTTCAGCCGGTGCTGTGTTCATGGGAGCTGTAACATACATTGGTAACGCACCTAACTTCATGGTTCGTGCAATTGCTAGCGATCAAGGCGTAAAAGTACCATCATTCTTTGGTTATATGGCTTGGTCAGTAGGTATTCTAGTACCTATCTTTGCGGTAATTTCCTTCCTTTACTTTGTATAATAACTAGTTTATATTAGGGGTAACTTTTATTTATAAGGGTTACCCCTATACTATTATTGACAGAGGCGTTATGAAATTTTTCATTCTACTTTATTCACTTATGTGGACAATAGCTTTTCCTCTTGTAAAGTCCATGAAAAGAATTAAATTTGGACTTGATGAAAGACTGGGAAAAGTTGACTATAAAGTTCAAAAAAGACAAAACAAAAAACGAATTATAATCTATACAGCCTCCGGTGGTGAGGCTTTTCTTGCGTGTAAGTACTTAGAAAAAAATTATGAAGAAGATACTTTCTATTACTGTTTTTCTTGGACAAAAGAAGGCGTAAATACATTTAAATCATTCAGTGCATCACACTCAAAATATGATATGGAAGCTTTTTTTACTCCATTTGATTCGCCCTCAATTATCTATAAAGCTTTGCGTGAAATATCACCGTCTACGTGTATAATTTTAGAAACTGAAATCTGGCTCGGCTTGCTTTATGCTTGTAAGAAGCTATCAATTCCTTTCACTTTTGTTAACGCACGTATGACAAAAAAAACCTATAGTAAACTATCGTATTTCAAGTTTTTATTTCGTCAATTAAGTCCAAGTAAGGTTTATGCCTTGACCAATGGCGATGTAGAACGCTTTAAAAACCTTTTTTCTTTAAAAGATGATACACTAGAGATAAGAGAAAACCTTAAATTTGAACAAGCTCGCGAACTTGTAAAAGAACTTGAATGTGCTGAAGTTGTAGATACTCTTATTCCGGTTGTATTTTTTGCATCTATTCGTAAAGAAGAGGAAAGTTTGGTTCTTGAATCCATAAAGAAAATAAGAGCTGAATTTCCATTTGTTTGTATCATGGTTTGCCCTAAACATATAGAGAGGGGAACTTTTTGGATAGAGAATATTCCGGGTGAAGTGGTATCTACTTCACAATACAAACTTGTTTCTCAAAACTGGTCTAGTTTTATTGATAAAGGATATAAGAATTTTGTTTGGGACTCTTATGGTCACCTTCGTAGACTTTATAGAAGTGCAGATATTACATACGTTGGCGGTTCTTTAACTCCAAACGGGGGGCAAAATTTCTTAGAACCATTAGCGGCAGGCTGTGCTCCTTATGTTGGAAAGCATATAGATAATTTTGAGTGGGTTTTTATGCGTAAACCTGACCTAAGAGAAATCAATTTATTAAAACAAGTGAGTTCAGCTGATGAACTTTCTGCATCTATAATTAATGAACTTAAGAATTTTGTGCTTGAAGATAGAGCAGAAAATAAAGCTAATGTATGCAACTCTTTCAAAAACTGGGTGAAATAATTTCAGATTTTTTATTTGAAAAGGATAAAAAAGAGGGAAGCTTCACTAGCTGAAAACAAAAAATATCTAAGAGCTAAAAAGCTTGCAAATTAGAGTTATTTTTAGTATCTTTTGATATCGCATCATTGAAAATAAGCGAAAAATTTGAATAAAAATGAGTAGGTAACAATGAAGAAACTAGTATTATGCTCTTTATGTATTTGTCTTTTATCAGCTTGTGCAAAAAATCCATCTTCTGGACAGGTCGAAGTTTCATCTATTCAAAACCCTGATGATATCCAAAGTCTTAAAGCGGAAATCCAACTTCTACAGCAAACCGTACTCGATCAAGGCTTGCAACTTTCAGCTTTAAGAGATGCTTCAATCAATGATATGAATAAAAATTCTCAACCTCCAGCGCCTAAAATTAATCCACAACCAAAACCGGAAGTGAAAGAATCAACTCCACCTCCAGCACCAAAAGTTGAGGATAGTGTTACCCATGTAAGTGAGGTGCCACCTACTATAAATGAAATTCCTGAACCTACAATTGTAAAAATGGAAGATGAGTTATCACAAAAACCACTTATAGAAACTCCTCCTAAAAAAGAGACTCCACCAGCTCCTAAACAGCCGGCAGTGAGTTCAGAAAATCAAGCCTATCAAACAGCTTTAAGTTACTATAGAACTGCAAGATTTGATAATGCAATTTCTGCATTTGACGCATTTTTACAAAAGTATCCAAGTTCAAATTTAGTTGCAAATGCTTTTTATTGGAAAGGTGAATCTTATTACGCTCAAGGCGAATTTACCGAATCAATTTTAGTATTTAAAGATATTATCGCACGCTTCCCAAGAAGTAGTAAATCAGCGGATGCACTACTTAAAATTGCTATGGCTTACGATAGATTAGGCGACACAGCAAACTCAGCGCTCTATGCAACAGTTCTTTATGAAGACTGGCCGAATACCGAAGCAAGCAAAAAAGCAAGAGCTTTAAACCTTCAAGGCGCAAGCCTTTAACCACAAACCACTCGAAAAAGAGTAACGGTTCATTTATGAAACAAGTTATAGGCGTGCAATATAGCCAATACGGACAAATTATCCCCTGCTTATATGATCCGGCAGAGGGTGGTGATCCGATAAAATATAATGATTTAGTCATTGTAGAAACAGAAGAAGAAAAACTTTTTGCTAGAGTAGCATGGCAACGTCCTTATTGTGATGAAGTTTTGCCGGCAACTCCTAAAGTATATTTTCCAAGTAAGGAAGAAGAAGAAAGAGCTTTAGAAAATGAAGCACTTAGCGCATCTGCAAGAAAATTCTGTAATGCGTGCATCAGAAATCGTGAACTTGAAATGAAAATAGTTGATGTAGCTCTTTTATCAGATAAATCAAAACTTATTTTCTACTTCACAGCTCCAACTCGTATCGACTTCAGAGAACTTGTAAAAGATTTAGTTCGTGAATATCGTACTAGAATCGAACTTCGCCAGATAGGTGTAAGACACGAAACTCAAATGGTTGGCTCTCTTGGAAACTGTGGTATGATTTGTTGTTGCAGACGATATCTAACCACTTTTGCCCCTGTAACCATCAAAATGGCGAAAGAGCAAAACCTATTCTTGAATCCTACTAAAATATCAGGTATTTGTGGCAGACTTTTATGCTGTCTTTCTTACGAGCAAGAAGGCTATGAAATCTTCCATAAGTCTTGCCCGAAACTTGGAAAAAGATATCACACAGATCAAGGCTATATGCGTGTTCTGCGTGCAAATATGTTCAGAAATACTATAGCTGTTCTTCCTGAAAGTGGACCTGAAATTGAACTTAATCTTGATGAGTGGGCAACCTTGAATCCTCAAAGACAAGAACCACCACCACAAGAACATCAAAATAAACAAGCAAAAACCTACACTCCCGAACCATTTATAAATTGTTCTGTAGATCCCGAAATGATTGAAAATGATCCGGACTTGCGTATGTTCGATGCTGAATTTTCTATAGATTATAATGAAGGTGAATAGATGAAAAACTTTTCTTTAACAACTCCAATTTATTATGTAAATGCTAAGCCGCACCTTGGTCATGCATATACAACTTTCCTAGCTGATAGCCTTAAACGTTTTCATAATCTTTTAGGCGAAGAAACTTTCTTCCTTACAGGAACTGACGAGCACGGTGATAAAATCGTAAAAGCTGCTCAACAAGCTGATATGGAAACTCAAGGTTTTACAGATATGATTTCAGCTCTCTTTTCTCAAATGTGGAAAGAGTTGGAAATTGAAAATGATGGTTTTATCAGAACATCTTCACCGGAACACAAAGAGGTAGTTCAAGCAATTCTTCAACGTGTTTACGATAAAGGCGACATCTATTTTGATGAATACGGCGGGCATTACTGCTTTGGTTGTGAACGCTTTTACACTGAAAAAGAATTGGAAGATGGACTTTGCCCTCAGCACCAAACAAAACCTGAATACATTGCAGAGAAAAACTATTTCTTTAGAATGTCAAAATATCAAGACTGGCTAAAACAGTACATCATTGATAATCCTGACTTTATTCGTCCAGAACGTTACAAAAATGAAACTCTTGCTATGCTTGAAGGCGGAGTTCTGGAAGATTTATGTATTTCACGTCCTAAAACACGTCTTGAGTGGGGTGTTGAGCTACCATTTGATAACAACTATGTTTGTTATGTTTGGTTTGATGCTCTTACATCTTATCTTACAGGTATGGGCTATACTGCTGATCCAAATTCTGAAAGCATGAAAGAATTTAATAAGCGTTGGGAAGGTGTTGAACATCTTATCGCAAAAGATATCCTTAAGCCTCATGGTATTTTCTGGCCGACTATGTTGAAATCAGCAGAAATTCCACTATTCAAGCATTTAAATGTTCATGGATACTGGCTTGTTAAAGATACTAAGATGTCTAAATCATTAGGTAACGTTGTTGACCCTCTTCACGTATGTCAAGAAATTGGGATTGATCAGTTCCGCTACTTCCTTATGAGAGAAATGAACTTCGGTTCAGATGCTTCATTCACTGATGAAGGCTTTATCACTCGTATTAATGCTGACTTATCAAATGATTTAGGAAACTTATTCTCTCGTGTGCTTTCTATGACTAAGCAGTATTTCCAATCATCAATTCCGGCACTTGGAACTCTTACTGATGATGATAAAGAACTTATTCAAACAACTAAGAATGCATGTACTAACTATATTTCTATTTTCAAAGAAGTTCGTTTTTCACAAGCTTTAGATGCTCTTTGGGAAAGCGTTCGTGCTATGAATAAGTATGTTGATACTCAAGCACCTTGGGCTCTTTTCAAAGCAGGAGAAACAGCTCGTTTACAAACTGTAATCCGTGTTCTTCTTGAAAATATGTATAAAGTAGCTCTTTTAGTTTATCCTGTAATGCCAAAAGCTTCTGCAACTCTTCAAGAACAACTTTCAAAACCTTTCGATGCTTCAATCTATAAAGAAAATGTATTGTTTGAAGTTATTGAGCAAGAAATTCATCTTGTAGATAATGCACAGATTGCTGAATCTTCAAATCTTTTCCCACGTCGTGAAGTAGAGAAGAAAGAAGCTCCTAAAAAAGAAAAGAAACAAAAGCAAGAAAAACAAGAGAAACTAGAAAAAGCTAAAGATGATAGCGGATTCTTAGATTTTGCAGATTTCCAAAAAGTAGAAATGAAAGTTGGTACTGTATTAGTTGCAGAACAACACCCGAATGCAGATAAGCTTTTACGTTTAGAAATTGACTTAGGTGAAGAAAAACCTCGTCAAATATGTTCAGGTATTGCTGAATTTGTAAAACCTGAAGACTTGATTGGAAAACAACTTATTGTTGTAACTAATCTTGCACCTCGTAAAATTCGTGGACTTGAATCTCAAGGTATGATTCTTACAGGTGATGACGGTACAGATTTAGGTTTGCTTACTACTCTTAAATCAATCTCAAATGGTGCTAAAGTAAGCTAAGGTTGAATTTATTATTTTCGAGAGGGGGGAAACCACGTTTTTTTGAAAAAAGCGAGGTTTCCCCCTCTTGAGCTCTCCCCCTTCCTTAAAAAACAATTACTAGTAATCTAAAATCCAACACAAAAAAGTAAAACTTCTCTTAAGTATGTATTTTCATATCTAAGAGAAGTTTTTGCTTTAACTATGCTTTTAAAAATAAGTAGGATAGTAGTTTTAAAGGTGTTCCAAAAAAGGAACAACTAAGATTAAAATAAAACTTCCTTTAGTAAGTAATGTAAATACTAAAGGAAGTTTATTTTTATATAAGCGTGAGCTTACATACTAGGATAGATTTCTTTGTTCCAACGTCACAGAAAATAATTTTCTTGTAAATTCTTTTTCCTTTTTTCTCGAGGAAGGAGAGAAAAAAGAAAAGGGGTTTGCAAAGGGAATCATTCCCTTTGCCCGTCGGAGACATGCCTTTCAAAAAATCCTAGTACATGCCACCCATTCCGCCCATACCACCCATATCAGGTGAAGGCATCATAGGAGCGTCAGCTTTTGGCTTTTCGCAGATAGCACATTCAGTTGTAAGAAGAAGAGAAGCAACTGAAGCAGCGTTTTGAAGAGCGATACGTGTTACTTTCTTAGGATCGATAACACCAACTTTGATAAGGTCTTCGTATTCGCCTGTAGCAGCGTTGAAGCCGAAACCGTCTTTACCTTCGCGTACTTTTTCTACGATGATAGAACCTTCGTAACCAGCGTTTTGCGCGATTTGACGGATTGGTTCTTCGATAGCACGACGAATGATGTTAAGACCAGCAAGTTCGTCATCATCACATGGTTTTACGCTATCAAGAGCTTTAGAAGCACGGATAAGTGCAGTACCACCACCAGGAACGATACCTTCTTCAACAGCAGCACGAGTTGCGTTTA
>CAYJEN010000011.1:0-31414 GCA_964369185.1 uncultured Desulfovibrionaceae bacterium | reverse complement strand
GTTTCGTATCTTGTATATTCGTATGTTTGGTTTTGATTGTTTGTAAATTCTATGATTTCAATAAATTGCAGTTATTTTGTTTTCTGATTAGGAAAAAATCTTTTTTGTGTACGCAGTGTATAAAGTAATACATAAGGAAACAAAAAATATTTTTGAAAAAGTCAGAAGGCAAAAGAATGCAATTTAGATTGTTGCGCCTGTAAACGAGAATACCGCATTGACAATCCCCGATGCAAAAGCAATAAAGGAAATACCGAAGACAACACCAAGAAGTAATTTAAAACCACCTGAAAGGTCTTCTTTATTGACGATATACGTTATACCCGTGATAGCCATTGCAACAATAGAAATCCATTTACCCGCAGTTCCTGTGATTGTTCCTGCCACTTTTTCTAAAGGTCCTGAAAACTCTGAAATACCTTCGCTGGCAAACGATAATTCGGGAAAAGCTCCCATCATCACTAACAATCCTGCTAAAACCTTAACCATAATTCCCTCCTAGGAAGAGGAAATACCGATTATAAGGAAACAGAATTCTTTTTTATCAGTATTTCCTCATACTTGCACCTCCGTACTTTGAATGCACGCTCCAATGTAGTTTTGGTGCGCATGGCTTGCCTTGAAAGATTTGACAAGTCATAAATTTATTATTTAAAATGCTGTGTTGCATCTAAATATATCCTTTTGAATAGAGTTCATTCGTTATATATCCGAGCCTTTGAGGGTCGAAATTATGAACCTCAACTATCTTTGATAATTGACGTTTATTTTCTTTATTTTTTTCCATGAATACAATCAAATCCACAGCACGACCGATAAGTCTTTTCTTTTCGCCATTCCCTGCTTCTTCAACAAGTTCTTCAAGTCTTTCAAGTGCTTCATTAGCACCGTCAGCATGAAAAGTTCCAATACCACCAGGGTGTCCTGTATTCCAAAGCTTCAATAATTCTAAAGCAGAACCGTCACGGACTTCCCCTACTAATATTCTTTTAGGCGCATATCTCATACAAATTTTTGTGAGACTCCTCATTCCAATATTTGCAAGTTCAGACGTCAAAAAGAAAACAGAATTAGGGCTTTTTGATTGTAGTTCTGCGGTATCTTCTAAAATAAGAAGTCTGTCATCGGGACAAAGTGTGTAAAGCTCATTGATTACAGCATTTACAAAAGTAGTTTTTCCCGATGAAGTACCGCCCACAACCATGATATTTTTACGTTTGACGATAGCCTCTTGAATAATGGGAATAACGTCGCCTGTAATCGTTCCTGCTTGTAGATATTCATCTAAACTCATAATCTTACTTGCTTTCTTTCTGAGAGCAAATGAAGGCGCAAAAACGATAGGAGGATACGTTCCCTCGAAACGTGAACCGTCAAGAGGAAACGAACCTTCTACAACAGGATTTTGAGCATTCACCGTGACATCTAATGCAGCCGCCACCAAAGAAAGAATTATCTTTGCTTGATGAAGCGGAATTTCACCCACACATTCTTGCTCTTGCCCGTATTTTTCAATCCATAACTTCCCATCTGGATTGAGCATAATTTCAATGACTTCCTTATCACGCAAAGCATTCATAATTAAATCACCGCAATTATGCTCAAGATTTTTGAGGAGTCTTTCATCGGCAACAGATTTCAAGACTATCTCCACACCATCACAGCAATATTGAGAAGAACTAACACACCGATAATAATGCAAGAATTGCGTAATTGAGCTTGTAAGGCATACATCTTTTCATTTTGTCTTTCATAGATTTTGATAAGCCCTTCCGTCGAAACACTTTTGAGCTTTTCTTCTACTTTTTCAGTAGATTCTTCAACCTTTTCAAGAAAGTCATTTACTTGTTCAGAATAGATACCTTTTAGCGCAAGCATATATTTATCTTGCTGAGTTTTACTTTCATTCAAAAAGGCATTGAGGATTGTAACAGTCAGCAAAATAGGATCGTCTTTATCGACAATAGTTTCATTCTTTTTAGCAAGAAGAGCTTGCACTTCTTCAATGCTCATACCAACTCCGCTAGATTGCTTTTCCGCTTCTTGTTTTGCAACTGACTCTAATGTAAATTCTTTTTCTTCTGCCATTGTAAACTCCTAAGTTATATTCGCTGCTTCGACTAAGGCAAGAATCTGTTTCCAGTACTTTCCAAGTCGAGAACGAACGGCTATATGTTTTGAAGAACTTATTCCGAGTTTGAAAGATTGCCTTTTTGCAAATAACTCTTCTAAATCCTTCCCTATTAAATCTTTATTCCCCATAGGAAGTTCCATAAGAGAGTGAATTTTTTCGCTGTGTTCTTTATAACATTTGAACTCTTTGAAACCTTTTCCATCAACTTCAATCGCACCAAAGAAAGGATTGAGCCAAACCAAAATCGTAGAATTTGGAAAACATCTTGCGATTTCAACAAAGCCGTCTACTGTATCTAAAGTTGCTTGACCGCCTGTAATCACAGTATGGAAAAAAACAACATGCCCAAGACTTTCTAATGTTTCAATCATATCAAGTTCTTGCATATACGCACCAAGTGCAATAAAGGAACTTGCTCCGTTATCAACAATGACATGCGATTCTAAAGGTGCGCTTGCAATATTTTCCAGAAGTTCGTCAAACATTCTGGCATCAATGTTTCCGTCAGGCTTAAGGAGATTTATTCTTTTTACTGCAAACTCTTTATAACCTGACAAAGTATGATTTACAGGGTCTGTATCATAAGCAGATACTTTACTTTCCAACGCTTCTAGAGCTTGATAAAGCATTGAGGCAATCATAGATTTTCCTACTCCGCCCTTCCCCTGCAAAATAAAATGTATTGTAGCCATATTTACTCCTAAATATTTTCATCGAACTTGAAATCTTTTGTGCCAAAAGTATGGCTATCTGCTTGATTTGTCTTTGTTTCGGATTTGTTTGCGTTAATATTTTTTTGTGAAGATTTTTTTTGATTTTTTCCTTTTACAAATCGCAGAAAAGATGAATACGACATTGTAAACTTACCGTTGCCTATAAAAATTTTATATACTTGACTATAAGAATAGCCTTTTTCTAAAAGGTCTATGATTTCTGTACGTACTGCAATAAATTGAACTTTTGGCGGGAGAGGATTTTCCATCATGAACTCCTTGTAATTATAAATTTTTCATAAAAAGGCTGAATAAATTCTAAGGCTGTACAATTCTGTTTAATTGTCACAGATGGAAGTTGTTTTTCTTTATAAAGTGCAATGTAAAAACGCCTTGCGAAAATAAGATTTGTTTTCTTGTCACTCTTAAAATTCTCAGAAAAAATCTTCCAATCTTTGTCAATTAGCTCTAATTCTTGTCTGTCTTTTTCTTCCTGCAATCTTTTTTCTTCACCCTCCTTAATTTTTTCTTTGCGTTGTTCTTCAAAATACGCAGAGGTATATGATGCGCTTATTACAGACTGAATTTTCTGTTTTTCTGCATCTTCAACTTTACTCTCATCGTATTCTTTCCAACGCAAATCATTGAGAAAATTATGTAGCTGTGGAATGAATCGACCGTCTTCTTTCTGCCATTTTTGGTCATTCAAAAAGTATTCAACAGCCCTTTGAAATATTTTTATGCTTGGTAGCTTATTGTTCTTACGAGAAAAGAAAAATGCCTTCTTCGCTTTTTCCCTATTCTCCTTCTTGGGATAAATGTTCCAAAAATCCTCAAAAGAAATAAACACACTCCCTTGTTTCTCATTGAAATTGTTTTCTGAATCTTTGGGGGATATAGGGGGTATTAATTTATTTAAATTATTAACTTTAACTTCTGTGTCAATTTTTGACACCCCACTATCAGAAATTGACACCCTTTCTTTTGAAGTTTCATAATAATTTGAAGTGATATTTTGAGGGGTATCAATTTTTGACACCTCATTACTAATATTTTTAGGATAAAATAAATAAAATGTTTCACGTCCTGCAAGAAGTTGGATTTTTACAAAACCTAAACTCATAAGTTGTTTTATCCAAGCTTTCACTGTATTGAGTGATGTATTTAATTGTCTTGCCAATCTCTTTTTTGAGGGAAAACAAAAAGACTTATTACGAGCGTAATCGCAAAGAGCACTAAACAGAAGTTTAGCTCCACAATTTAGTTCTTTGTTTTCAAAAATGAAGTTGGGCATAATGAAACCTCTTGCATCTTCTCTTGGAATAAATGCTTGCATTGTTTTTTGTCCTTATTCCTAGAAAAAAGCGTAAAACATAGCCCCCCAAAACTTGACAATATTCACGGTTTTAGGTATAAATAATTCATTGTTTTTGTCCTAAAACAATTTAGGAGTAGTAAATGAATTACTCTATGTAAAAGCTCACAACTTCGACCTTGTGGGCTTTTTGCTTTTAATAGGATTTATGTATCTCTATAGAATATCCTCGTCTGTAAGAATCTATGAGAATTGACTGAGTGGCTGACTCATCAGTACGCAAGAACCACCTTGCATAGACAGTCAAGAAGGAATAAAAAAATTCCGAATTTCTGATGGCAAAAGGAAAACCATAGAAACTTGACTGTTTCGTCCTTTTGCTACACAATAAAGGACTGGTTTAAAACAAAAAAAGTCCTTTTTGGATAAATCCAAAAAGGACTAAAATATGAGGATTTATTGATAATATAAAATAGTCAATAATTTCAGGTACTTATAATGGTACCGAGGGCGGGACTCGAACCCGCACGAGAATTTCCCACTACCCCCTCAAGATAGCGTGTCTACCAATTCCACCACCTCGGCACGTCATGTGTTTATAGGGGAAGTCCCCTTGATTGTCAAGCTTTTTTTTGAGTTTTTTTAAATTTTATTTAATTCTCATAAAATTTATACTAAACTACTCAAAAATCAGACTATTAATCCCACTCTCTCTTGTCTTCAATAGGCTTAATTTGAGGTGGTAATGCTCCAGGATTCAAAATCTTAAGCTTTGGTTTAAGTTGAATACGTTCGCGGAATAAATGTAATAACTCATCTTCACGTTTGAAGTTAGATGCCTCAATGAACAATGTCATTTCATCAATGCCGCCTGGGTTAGTTACTTCAATCTGCCAACGCTTTACTTCTTCAAAACGTGCCATAACTTGCTCAACTTGGTGAGGATATACAAACATGCCCTTAATACGAGCTGTTGTGTCTACACGGCCAACTATAGCGCCTAATCTTGGTGATGTTCTACCACAAAGACAAGGTGTTCTGTCAATATATGATAAATCACCTGTTGCAAGTCTGATAAGTGGGTAAGTTTTATTGAAAGTTGTTACAACAATTTCACCTACTTCACCATCTTTTAAAGTAATACCTGTATCAGGGTGGCAGATTTCAACATAGCATTTATTGCTGATGTGTAGTCCACCTTTTTGGAAGCATTCATAAGCTATACAGCCAACGTCCGCAGTACCATATCCTTGGCGCATGATGATATCAAATTTCTTTTCTAACTGTGAACGCATCTTTTCAGAAAGTCTTTCAGCTGTTACAAAAGCTACTTCTAAGAATAAATCTTTACGTGGATTAATACCTTTTTCTTCTGCTTTTTGAGCTAGATACATTAAGAACGATGGTGTACCAACATATCCGGTTACACGCAATTTTTGCATGATATCAAGCTGAGTTGAAGCATCTGTCGGTCCGGCTGGGATAATTGCACACCCAAGATTACGTAAAGGTTCTTCAAACATCAAACCAGCAGGTGCAAGGTGATAGTTGAAGGTAACTTGAACAGGATCGCCTGTACGGAAGCCTACAGAATAAAAGGCTTCTGTATATCCCCAGTAATCTTCTTGTTTATCTTCCGGATCAAAAATAGGACCGGGAGATAGAAACATGTGACGCAGTTCGCCGATATCTTTTGTCAATAATCCGCCAAGACGCGGTCCCATTGATTGTAAGAATATCAATTCTTTCTTTTTCAAAATTGGGATGTGCTTGATGTCTGAAAGTGTTTTGAACTTTTCAACATTAAATTGTGCACGATCAAATCGCTTTTTTACATCTTCTGAATAGCGATATGCATAAGAAAGTAAATCCTTCAATTGAATGAGGTTATACTGCTTACGTTCGCTTTCATCAAGAACTTCACGGCGACTATAAATACCTTCTGTTCTGTCTTTACGAGTCATATTTGAGCTCCGAGTTTAAATTTCGAGTGTATTTTATCTAAAATAAATTTAAATTGCAAGCACTTTTTTTCTTTTTCTATAATAACAAACACTTAGCTACTGTGCTGAGTTGAACACCAATACAATATCTTGAAGATTTACATTAGGAGGGGCGGGTAGAGAACCTAATCGTAGCAAAGCATTCATTGCAGATGCATCAAAATCTGCTCTGCCTGAACTTTTTACAATACTACTATCAAGAATCTTACCGTTTTTATCAAGTTTTACAGCAACTTGTGCTGAATAGTTTTCTCTTGAGTAGGTTGGCATTGACCATTCACTCTGTACTACAAGCATTACTTGTGCCATGTATACATCGTAAATACCGCCACCGCCTGGCCCTTTTCCTGTTCCTGCGCCACCACCTACACCACCGCTACCTAATTCTCTTTGTAAGTCTGCTAATGCTGAACTTGCTGCTGACTGACTCGGTTTTTTAGGCTGTGATGAACTACCTGAACTAGACTTTGGAGGAGTAGTTTTAGGTTTTTCCGGCTCTTTTGCAGGTTCTGGTTTCGGTTCTGGCTTAGGCTCTGGCTTAGGCTCTGGCTTAGGTTCGGGTTTAGGTTCCGGTTTTGGTTCTGGCTTAGGTTCGGGTTTAGGTTCTTCTTCAATCTTAGGTTCATCTTCTTTTGGAATTTGAGGAATTAATGCCTCGGTAGGTATTTCCGGAAGAGGTTGTGGTGTTGGAGGAACTGACTCCGGTTGAGGTAAATCTTCTGGCTGAACTGGAGTTTCTGTTGGATTTTCAATATCTTGAAGAGGAGCTACCGGTTCCGGTAACTCTTCTGGAGCTAATTCTTCTTGCGGTGCTGCTTCTGGCTTTGTTCCTGCTTCTAAAGCAGGGTTCACCTTGTCCGCTATTTGATCTGGACGTGCGCCAAGAACTGCTGATGCAAGCCCTTCTCCACCCATATCACCAACAACTAAAGAAACTTGATAAACTTCTCTATCTAAGTCTAGAACTGTTGCTGCCGGCCAAAAAAGTATCAAAAACACAATCATGCCGTGCAAAGCTAGGGAAAGTAAAAATGATGAAGATTTTTCCATAGTTACCTTTATTTTGTACTAGCTTCATCACGAAGAGCTATAATGCCTATATTTGCAATACCGGCTGATTTAATCTCGCCCATTACTCGAACTACTAAATCAAAAGCTACATCTTTATCAGCTTGAAGATAGACAGGTCTATCTTTATTTTCTACAAGAGCCATCAAACGAGATTGAACTTCGTTATAAGGTACTTGATAGGTATCAATATAAATTATGCCGTCACGGCGAATACTTACAACTAAATTTTCGGTTTCTGTCGGTAATGTATCTACCTCTTTTGTTTGAGGAAGATTAATATCAATACCTTCTTGCATCATCGGGGCAGTTACCATAAAAATGATAAGCAATACCAACATAACATCAACAAATGGTGTGATATTTATCTCAGATACAAAACGACCTTTAGATCCAAGTTGAGCACCCATAATAGCTCCTAGTTACCAAGTTCACGTTGGATTCTATTAATGAATACTGCTGAGTAAGTTCCTAAAATAACTTCTACTTTACTCGCCATTCCAGAAAATAAGTTGTATGCCATTGAAGCTGGAATTGCAACAAATAAACCAACTGCGGTTGCAATCAAAGCTTCTGAAATACCCGGCGCTACTGTTGCGAGCGATGCTGATTTCATTAAGCCAATTGCGTGGAATGAATACATAATCCCCCAAACTGTACCGAATAATCCAATAAAAGGAGCTGTGCTTGCACAAGTTGCCAATACAGACATTTTTGAGTTTAAACGTGTCCATTCATTTGCAACACCTTGTTCTAAGGCTCTGGTTACGTTTTGTACCACGATATCAGAATCAATGCCGGCTTCGCGTGAGGAATTGAATTCAGTTACACCGCGCTGAGTTATGCCGTATAAAGGAGAATCAGTATCTAATCCAATAGTTTGAACTGCTTCACGCAAATCTTTTGCGCCCTCGAAGCGTTCAATACCTTCACGTGCGCTTATTTCTGCTGCACGTAGACCTCTATATTTGAGGAAAATTATTGTCCATGAAAAAATTGACATCAAAACCAAAAATGCCAAAACAAGTTGCGACAACAAAGTCGCTTGAAGAATTGAAGAAATAAAACTTTCTGTCATTGTAGCACTCATCTTAAATATGTTTAAATTTTTAGAAACAAGACTATAACTTCTCTTATCCTTGATAGCAAGTAAAATTTTACTCTTCTAAAAAAGAAAAAAGCAAGTATAAACCTTGCTTTTATAGTAATATCTATGCAAACATATCGCCTAAATATACGCTTTTTGCCATTTCATCTTTTTTGATATCTTCCGGTGAACCTTCTAATATCACTCTTCCTTGATACATAAGGTAAGCTCTATCACATATTTGTAATGTTTCCCTTACGTTATGGTCAGAAATAAGAACTCCTATTCCTTTATCTTTTAGGTGTCTGATAATATTTTGAATATCATCTACAGCAAGAGGGTCAATACCTGCAAACGGTTCATCTAAAAGGACAAACAGCGGATCTCTCACTAGGCAACGAGCAATTTCGAGTCTACGGCGCTCACCACCCGATAAATACGAAGCATGAGATTTTTCTAAACGTGTAAGCCCAAATTCATCAAGTAAGGAATAAGCTTTTTCCTTTTGCTCTTTACGTGATAAACCGGTATGTTCCAAAATTATTTGTAAGTTTTGATAAACTGTAAGCTTTTTGAAAACAGATGACTCTTGAGGCAAGTATGAAAGACCTATTCGCGCTCTTTTATAAAGAGCTAAATCTGTAATTTCTTTATCATCAAGATAAACTTTGCCTTCACTTGGCTTTACTATACCTGTAAGCATATAGAATGTTGTTGTTTTACCGGCTCCGTTAGGTCCGAGTAAGCCCACAATCTCACCTTGCTTCATTCCCAGTGAGACATCGTGTACAACAGTTTTTTGTCCATATCTTTTTAAAAGATTTTGTGCTTTTAGTATAGCCATCTGAATTCCCTTACTTATTTTCGCCTATTTATCTGAACTAAAGAAAGCTTCAACCCTTTTACTACCACCAATAACTTCACTTCTGTTCTCATTCAAATAGTAACGAATTTCTTGACCTGTAATTGAGTTATCGCCATCTTTTAAGATTGGATTGCCATACATTGTAAGTAATGCTTTATCAGCTAGATAAATTGCTTTTGATGACTTACCGGTATAAGTATTATACTTCATACGCACATCTTTTTCAGCAACAATTCTATCAATATCGCCGGATTTCATGCTTCCCATTGGGTCGTTTTCTTTTGTTTCGACATCAGTTTTAGCATCTGTATCTTTCAAATATACAACAACTTCTTTCGCCCATAGATTAAAACCGGCACGCTCTACAACAACATCACCGGTGAAGGTAACAGTATTATTTTCAGCGTTATATTGCATTGTATCGGAATTAATTTTGGTGGGAGCATCGCCCGTAGGCATAGTGTTTTTTTGTTCTGCATGCGCTGGAACAGAAAATAAAAACATAATTAGAACTAAAAGAATACGCATACTATTCCTCTATTACAGGAGGTGCTTTGATTGGAGAATCCAAAGTAAAGCTTTTGTTATCATTATTTATAATAAACACAACGTCTCCTGTAGCATCGATTGTGTTTACTTTTGAATTCCATGTCATAGTATTAGCTCTGCCTAAATTTGTAGGGCTTGTGAGCAATCCACCTTCAGGAAATATAAAGAGGCTTTTTTCAACTAAAACCTCAAGCAAATTTCCTTCTAATATCATGGTATCTTGTGATATTTTCACATCATTATTAAGAGTAATGCGTGTGTTATTTTCTAAAACTTTACCAAGTTCACCCTCAATAAATATGGGAGAAGTATCGTCATTTTCATCATTCCAAAAAGTGATAAAAGGCTTTTGAGCAAGTAAATTAGAACTTGATTCTACATATTTAGCCCATTCAGCTTTTAATTCCCACGATTTACTTCCCTCACTGCCTTGAACTATATCAACATCAACTAAGGTTAGTTGAACACTTTCAAGACTTTCTTCAATGTTTTCAAAGTCTTGCAAATCTTGAAGGTTTTTACCTTCAAAACTTGCATAATAATTTATAGTACTATCAGCTTCTTCTTTGAGAAAATAACTTGATAAACCATACAGAACTGCACAGAAAAGTATAACAGAAATAATTGATGAAAAATTCTTCATAAATTTAATGTTTCCACAAATCCGAAAGCATTTCAGGTGTTTTACCCTGAAGTTCAAAGATGTGCTCTATAGCTTCACGCACAGCACCTTCTCCGCCCTTTGCTTCTGTAATATATTTTGCTAGTGCTTTCACTTCTTTACGAGCATTAGCAACTGCAACAGGATATCCAACTTTCAACATAGGATCAAGATCAACCCAGTCATCACCTACGTAAGCAATCTCATTCCAATCGAGCCCGTGTTTTTCACGTATTTCTTCAATTGGTCCAAGCTTTGCCGGAAAACCAGGATAATAGTCCATAATGCCAAGGTCTTGCACTCTTTTTGCAACAAGCGGATCATTACGACCGGTGATAATTCCTATCCCCATATTCAACTTGAGAGCTGTAACAATAGCTAAGCCGTCAACAGCATTAAAGCATTTAGATACATTTCCGTTGATATCGTAATAAAGTTTACCGTCCGTACAGACACCGTCTACATCTAGAACGATAAACCTTATATTTTTTGCATCATTTTGAGCAGAACTCTGCATAAATTCAGCCTACTTCTTATTTTTGAGAGTTGCAGCTATAAATTCACGGAAAAGCGGATGTGCATTCATAGGAGTTGATTGGAATTCCGGGTGGAACTGGCAAGCAACAAACCATGGATGATCTTTAACTTCTACAATCTCAATAAGTTCACCGTTCGGGCTTGTTCCTGAGAATGTTAAACCTGCAGCTTCAAGTCTTTCTTTATATTCAGTATTAAACTCATATCTATGACGGTGACGTTCAGAAATATTTTCCATACCATAAGCTTTGAAAGCAAGAGTATCTTTTTTCAAAGCACAAGGGTATGCTCCAAGACGCATAGTTCCGCCTTTATCGCTCTTATCATCTCTTTTTTCAACAGCTTGAGTTCTAAAGTCGAACCATTCTGTCATAAGATAGATAAGTTTGTTAGCGCCATGCGGGTCAAATTCTTCTGAGTTGGCATCTGCAATACCTGCAACGTTACGAGAAAACTCGATAACAGAACATTGCATACCAAGGCAAATTCCAAAGAAAGGTATTTTATTTTCACGAGCAAAACGAATAGTTTCAATCATTCCTTCTACACCACGATAGCCAAAACCACCTGGAACAAGAATGCTATCACATTCAGCTAAAGTTTTCTTTACATTTTGCGCAGATACTTCTTCTGAATTAATATACTTTAAACGAACTTCTACGTGATTTGCAATGCCTGCGTGAATAAGTGCTTCGTGTAAGCTTTTATACGCTTCTTTTAATTCAACATATTTACCTACAATACCAACAGTTACAAAGCTCTTAAGACTGTTACAAGTTTTTATAAGATTTTCCCAAGGACGTAAATCAGGGTTTCTAGCAGGCAATCTAAGCATGATAGCAACTTTTTGATCAAATCCTTCAGCATAGAACTTTAAAGGCACTTCATACACGTTTTTAACGTCTACACTTGAGAATACAGCATCAGAGTCAACGTTACAGAAAAGAGCAATCTTTCTTTTCACTTCTTCTGAGATAACTTCTTCACAACGGCAAAGAATAATATCAGGCTGAATACCGATTGATAGCAACTCTTTTACACTGTGCTGAGTTGGTTTTGTTTTATGCTCACCTGCTGCACGGATGTACGGAACAAGTGTAAGGTGGATATTCATGCAGTTATCGCGTCCAAGCTCTGACTTAAACTGACGAATTGCTTCTAAGAATGGTAAGCTTTCGATATCGCCAACCGTACCACCGATTTCGATAAGGGCAACATCAGGTGCGTTATCGCCTTCTGACAATGAACGGATACGAGCTTTAATTTCATCGGTAATATGCGGAATTACTTGGACTGTACCGCCAAGATAGTCGCCATGTCTTTCTTTATTAATTACGTCGTAGTAAATTCTACCGGAAGTGGTGCTATTTTTTCTTGTAAGTGCAACGCCTAAGTAACGTTCGTAGTGACCAAGATCAAGATCGGTTTCAGCTCCGTCCTCAGTAACATATACTTCACCATGTTGGAATGGGCTCATTGTGCCCGGATCTACGTTGAGGTATGGATCGAGCTTTTGAATTGTTACTTTCAAACCGCGAGCTTTTAATAAAGCTCCTAATGATGCAGCCGCAAGTCCTTTACCTAAAGATGAAAGAACTCCGCCTGTTACGAAAATATACTTAGTTTGCATATCTAATCCTTAAAATAGCATAATTTACAATGAAAATTGTTTTTCACATGACTTATTGGT
The DNA here is from genome assembly GCA_964369185.1 of uncultured Desulfovibrionaceae bacterium. Lineage (GTDB taxonomy): Bacteria > Desulfobacterota > Desulfovibrionia > Desulfovibrionales > Desulfovibrionaceae > CAYJAZ01. The sequence continues at coordinate 18,792 of CAYJEN010000011.1, read as the reverse complement.
TATACATTATCTCTGACTTACTGTCTAGCATACTTTCATTTTTTTTTCTAGAAATTTAAAAGTATAGCATTTCAATAGAGTAGATATAATTTTTAAATAAGCCCTTTTTCAATAATAACTTATCCCATGTAATTTCATATTTTTATAGAAAAAATTATCGATGAAAACATTCTTATAAAAAATATAACTCTCATAAAAACAAAAAAGACGACTACTTTCGTAATCGTCTTCGATTGTTGAATGGTGCCGTGGGAGAGAATTGAACTCCCGACACGAGGATTTTCAGTCCTCTGCTCTACCTACTGAGCTACCGCGGCGTCGTGAAAATACTTCTACGGTACTTTGAAAAAAAAAGCAAGACTTTTTTTGCGTTTTATGCTATTTTTTTTAAAGAAAATTGTAACCATCTAAAATTAAAGGATTTTTATGTTAAATTTTAAGGCAGTTGAAAGCATTAAAGAGTACCTTGAAGGCAATTTTAAGGAAGATTTTGAATATTCAGCCGAATCTCGTCGATTTGAGATGCTCGAATTCCTTGATCAATTAATGGATTTAGGTGAACTTGCAGACAAAACTGCAACCGAAGTTATCTTCAAAGGGCAGCTTGCAAACCTAGCCGGAATTAAAATTGAAGAGAAAAAAGACGAATAAAATTATTTTTTTTGTTTTCTATGAGCTAGAGAATTTTTTCCTCGAGAATAATCCACTATGAAAATCTAACTTGGATTATTTTTTCAAGTTGAAATATTTTTCTGGATAGTGTCATCAAAAGATGAATAAGTGGAAAAGATTTGAAATCTGACACTGAGATAATCAAAAAAGCGATTTTAATGACACTATCTAGGGTGTATTTATAAATTCAAAAATTTTGCGGAATTTTCAACAAAAAGTAATTTTTTATGAAGTGCAGTGTATAAAAACATACATAAGCTGAATAAAAAATCATCTTTGAGGCAGAAAAAACGCAAAAGAATGAATTTAGAAACACACCCTAAAGTAAAATTCTCAAACACAATAAAAAAACTTCCTTGGATACACAAATTTGTATATGCAAGGAAGTTTATTTTTATCTCTAAAAAATTTGTGAGGGTAAAAATCAATTTAGATTAAGGTGTGTTACTATATACCTTCGTTATCATTTCCACTTTTAGCAAGAACCTGTTCGGTGCTTACGAGAGTTGCAAAAGCTGTCATAATATCTAAAGTATGGTCTTTCATGTCTTGCTCGCCGTAATTAGGCGTTCTTTTAGCACATGTAGCATCTTTTACGAAATAGAACTCAAAACCTCTGTGGTGAGCTTGTATGAGCGTAGAAAGGCAACACATTGTACAACCATAACCGGCTAGGATAATATTTTCATGACGATATTTATCAATTAAAGATGAAAATTGTGGTGCGGTAAAGCAAGAAAAGTCTGATTTTTCAATATTAAATTCGTTTTCTCGAGGTTCAAACCCCTCTATATATTCAGAATATTCACTACCACGAGCAAAGTATTCAGCATTTTGAGCATGATGCATATGAATGATTTTCCAAGAGTTAGCTCTTGCATGATCGAGTAACTTTTTACAGTTGTCTAATGACTCCTGAATTGTTTCAAGGCAGAATGCTCTTCCTTCTGTAACATATTCTTTTTGTACGTCTACAAGTACGAGTACCGGCATAAGAACCTCCATATTTATGAATATTATGGATACACTATCACATAATTAAAAAAATGTGAAGAAGAAATATCTTAGTTTATTTATCATTTAGCTCTAAGTTTTGCTTATACACAAACACTGTTACAAATTAAATAAAAAGAGGGGAAAACCTCAACTTCCGAAAAAGTTGCTGTTCTCCCCTCTTATATAATCAAATCAATTTAGAGACTATTCGTCTTCTTGAGCTGCTTTGAAAAGGTCGCCTAAAGTTTGACCTGAATCACCTGATGAACGGTAATCTTTAGCTTTTTTCTTTTCTTCGTCTTCTTTCATTTGTTTGATAGAAAGACCTAAGCGGCGTTCGTCAGCAGATACGTGAATGATTTTCGCTTCAACTGTATCGCCTTCTTTGTAAACTTCTGAAGGAACTTTAACTTTTTTGCCAAGTTCAGAAACGTGGATAAGACCTTCGATTCCTTCTTCAACTTCTACGAATACACCAAAGTCAGTAATGTTTGTTACAACACCTTTTACGATGTTACCTACTGGGTAGCGTGATGGTACGCTTGCCCAAGGATCATCGCTAAGTTGTTTCATACCAAGAGTGAATTTTTCGCTATCTTGGTCAACTGTAAGAACTTTAGCTTGAACTAAGTCACCAACTTTGAACATTTCACTTGGGTGACGGAGTTTCTTTGTCCAAGAAATATCTGATACGTGGATAAGACCGTCGATACCATCTTCGATACCGATGAACATACCAAATTCAGTGATATTTTTGATAACGCCTTCAAGAACAGTACCTTCAGGGAAACGTTCGCCAACTAATTCCCAAGGATTAGGTGTAACTTGTTTCATACCAAGAGAAATACGTTTTTTATCTGAATCTACACCAAGGATAACAACTTCAACTTCATCACCTTGACGAACCATTTGGCTAGGATGACGGAGTTTACGTGTCCAAGACATTTCAGAGATGTGAACTAAACCTTCAACACCTGATTCTAATTCAACGAATACACCATAATCAACAAGGTTTGTTACTTTACCGTTATAGTGTGCGCCTTCTGGGAAGCGTTCGTTGATATTTTGCCATGGATCTTCAATAAGTTGTTTAAGACCTAGTGAAACTTTTTGATTGTCTTTATCGAATGAAAGAACTTTCAATTCGAGTTCTTGGCCCATATGTACCATTTCTTTTGGATGACGTAAACGTTTCCATGACATATCGGTAATGTGGAGTAAACCATCTAAGCCGCCAAGGTCAACAAACACACCGTATTCAGTGATGTTTTTAACTTTACCAACTACTGTTTGGTTTTCGTCAAGAACTTGTAATAATGCGCCACGTTTTGAATCTCTTTCTTCTTCTAAAAGTACACGACGTGAAACAATTACGTTGCTTCTACGACGGTTGATTTTCAATACACGGAAAGCATATTTTTGATCTACTAATGCATCCATATCTGGAACTGGACGAAGATCAACATGGGAACCTGGTAAGAAAGCTTCGATTCCGCCAAGGTCAACAGTATAACCGCCCTTAATTCTGCGAGTGATCATTCCTTCAACCACGCCGCCTTTTTCAAGAACTTCTTCAAGTTGATCAAACATTTGCATACGTTTAGCTTTTTCGTATGATAATGTGATTGTTCCGTCACTTTCGTTTTTACGAGCGATAAATACATCAATTTTATCACCAACTTGAACTGCTACATTGCCTTGTGAATCACGAAATTCTACTGCTGGGATTTGCCCTTCGGATTTAAAGCTCACGTCAACTAACACTGTGTCGTTATCTACGCGAACGATTTCGCCTTTAACAATTGAACCTTCTTCCAAATCACCGAAATCTGGGGTAAGGTAATTGTCGAGCTCCGATGCAAAGTCAAAGCTATCACTCATTTGAATTTCCATTTCTTGGGTTTCCATAAAAAATATTCCTCCGAACCATAATTATCTTCTTTTAATTAGAAGACTCATTTCTATAACACAACAAAAATCAAATGACAAGTTTTATTTTCTAACTTTTAAAATTTAATAATTTAATATTTTCAAGAGATTACAGAAAATATAAAATAAATAATAAAAAAAGGCTTCCTCATAAAGGAAGCCTTCATATTTATGTAAAGGGTACTAGGACTATTTTAGCCTAATAGTTGCGTTGCCAAGTTCGGAATTGAGTTCGCTTGAGCAAGCATGGATACTGCTGATTGTGTCAAAATTTGGTTTTTCACAAATTGAGTCATTTCAACTGCAACGTCAACGTCACGAATACGTGATTCAGCCGCTGTTAGATTTTCTGATTGAACTTCTAAGTTAGAAATTGTTCCTTCCAATCTGTTTTGAATTGCACCAAGGTTTGCTCTAAAACCATCTTTAGATGTGATAGCTGCATCAAGAGCTTCAAGAGCTTTTTGTGCGCCTGCTTGTGTAGAAATTGAGTAACCATCTGCTGTACTAACCGCACTATTACCAATTCCTAATGCTGATGCACTAACATTACCTATTTCAATGGTGTAGTAATCGGTTGTAGAATCATTACCTGTTCCAAAGTGAACAGCTAATTCGCCTGTAGAGTCAACTCCTGTACCATTATAAGCGCCTGTTAAAGTACCATCAAGCAATTTAATTCCATTGAATTCGGCTGCATTTGCAATACGGGTGATTTCTGATGCCATTTGTTGATATTCTGAATCAATAATAGCACGCTGAACACTGTCATATGTACCTGTTGATGCTTGTTGTGCTAGTTCTTTCATACGTACTAATGCTGTATCAATAACCTGCATTGCACCGTCTGCTGTTTGAATGAGAGAAATTGCATCGTTCGCATTACGGATACCTTGATTAGTCGCAGCAATATCTGCACGCATAAGCTCACTAATTGCCAAACCTGCAGCATCATCCGCAGCTGTGTTTATGCGCAAACCTGATGAAAGTTTTTCAACTGATTTACCAAGTGCACTATAATGGTTTGATAATTGTCTGTTCGCTGAATTAGCCATAAGGTTGTTATTAATGATAAGAGACATACATTCTCCTCCTTGAAAAGATGTCATTGTTTGTCAAAAGTAGAATATTGAGCCATTACTATCCAAGTAATTATTCTACCGCCATACACACCTTATCGGAGGGTTCAAAAATAACTTTAGGACTTTTTTTAACTTTTTTTCAAATTTTTTATTTTTTCTGAGTATTCTGTAATTCTTTTTGCTCTTTTTTCTTTCAATTCTGGGCTATTATATTCAATTTTCATACCATCAATAATTCTTGTCTTACACGCAAAAACTTCTTTATCATCTACTTTGATAATACAAGCATGGCAACAAATATCTCCAATAAAGCCATTCTTAGAGCAAGGAGCTACAATTACAATATCATTTTCTTTTGCTGCCTCAAGCACATTATAAGCAAAAGGGCTAACAACCAATTCTTTATCATCTAAATATATTTTCTTCATTTTTATTCCTGTTTTTTTGCCTTCGGCGACCAAAGGAAATAATTTCCTTTGGAAACCTTACTTCTTTTGATTAGTTCCTCATCAAAAGGAGTTAAATATTTACAAAAAGAATATCCCCCTTATCGCCAAAATAAATATTTCAAAAAGAGCAAATAAAGTTAGTTTAATTTGTAATGTTCAACCCTAGAGTATAATCTGTTTCGAGTACGATTATAATATGTTACACACAAATCTTATTTTGAAAGTAAAAACCACACCTCATCGCCACTCATATTTCTATATTAACTACTTAATTATGCGCAATGAGAATTAAAAAGTTTTGTAAGGAAGGGAGAGAGCTCGAGAGGGGGAAACCTCAACTTTTTCAAAAGTTGTGGTTTCCCCCTCTCGAATAATATTCTAATTCTAATCTAAATACTACTTGCCAAGATTTGCTTTGAGTAATTCTCTAAACTGCACAAAGAAAGATCTTGAATCTGTAGGTCCGGGAGCAGCTTCAGGGTGATGCTGCACTGCTATAATAGGTTTACTTTTATGCTTAAAACCTTCGATTGTGTTATCGTTTAAGTTGATATGTGTTGTTTCTACATTATCATTGATAACTACGAAACCATGGTTTTGTGAAGAAACTTCAATACGTCCTGTTTGCAAATCTTTAACAGGGTGGTTACAACCGTGGTGACCGAATTTAATCTTGTTGGTTGTTCCGCCAAGTGCGTGGCCTAGCAACTGATGACCAAGACAAATACCCGCTATAGGATAGCTTTCTGCTAAAACTTTGATAGTTTCAATTTCATCTTTTAATGTAGCAGGATCTCCAGGACCGTTTGATAAGAACACAGCTTCTGCACCGCTTTTCTTTACATCTTCAGCAGTGAATGAAGGTGGAACTACTAATAAATCAAGCCCTTGCGCTTGGAGTAAGCGTAAGATATTCCATTTGATACCAAAATCGTAAACAACAACTTTAGGATCATTATTGTTTTTCCAAGAAAATGAACCATCATCATTAAAAGCAACTTGGTTAGGAGCTTTGCCATCCCATATATATGGTGAGCTTGGCGCAACTCTAGGTACAAGATTTTGACCTTCCATTGAAGGAAGAGCTTTTGCTTTTTCAACTAATTCTGCAATGTTGTCTGTTTTAGTTGATAAAATACCACGCAAAGCACCGGCAGTACGGAGGTGAACTGTAAGTGCACGTGTATCAATCCCTTCAATACCCGGAACGTTATGACGAATCAAAAATTCAGGCAAAGTTTCTACACTACGCCAGTTTGAAGGTTCTTTACAGCATTCTTTTACAATAAAACCAGCAGCATGAATTCTACCGGATTCCATATCTTCTTCATTGATTCCGTAGTTACCGATGAGTGGATATGTCATACAAACCATTTGACCTGTATAACTTGGATCTGTAAGAATTTCTTGATATCCTGTCATACCGGTATTAAAGATAACTTCTCCGCCTGATTCAAACTCACCGGTAAAAGATTTACCTTCTAAGTAAAAACCATCTTCAAGCACGAGATACGCTTTCATATATTTTCCTCTCATACCCCCTACCAAAGCAGGGGGTATATTCTAATATTTCAAACTGTTACAGCGAATTATGCGCCGTAGTATTCTTGTATTGATTTTACACGAATTTCTGTGTTTTCTTTTGCGGCAATCGCACGTGCAATTGCTTTTGCGCCGGACATTGTTGTTGTGTAAGGCACACTATAATGAAGTGTAGATTGACGTATTGATTTAGAATCGTTCACAGTTTTCTTTCCAAAAGCTGTATTGATAACTAATGCAATTTCACCGTTTTTAATCATATCAACGATGTTTGGTCTACCTTCATACACTTTTAGCACGCTTTCAGCTTCAATTCCGTGTGATTGTAAGAACTTAGCAGAACCAGAAGTTGCTACAATGTCAAATCCTGATTTTTTAAGGATACGTGCAAGTTCCGGAAGTTCGTGTTTATCGCTATCATTTACAGAAATAAATACTTTACCGGATTTTGGCAATCTTTGACCGCCTGCAATTTGACCTTTCATAAATGCTTCTTCAAAAGTTGGAGCAATACCCATTACTTCACCGGTTGAACGCATTTCAGGCCCTAGAATGATATCTACACCAGGGAATTTTTTGAATGGGAATACTGATTCTTTTACAGAAACATATCCGCTTCTTCTCATACCCCAAGGATCTAATTCTTTCAATGTCTTACCAAGCATTACTTGAGTTGCAAGACGTGGAAGTGGAACTGCTGTTGCTTTAGATACGAATGGCGCTGTACGTGATGCACGTGGGTTTACTTCTAAGATATAAACAACATCATCTTTTACAGCAAACTGAATATTCATTAATCCAACTACACGTAATTCTTTAGCAAGTGCAATTGTTTGTTCTGTAATGCTATCAACAATTGATTGCGGAAGAGTATAAGGAGGAATTACGCAAGCAGAGTCACCTGAGTGAATACCTGCTTCTTCAATATGTTCCATAACTCCGGCTACATAAACATCAACACCATCTGAAAGAGCGTCAACGTCAACTTCAATAGCATTTTGCAAGAATTTATCGATGAGGATTGGATGTTCGAGTTTAGTTTTTCCTACATGTATGCGGAAATATTCTTCTAATTCTTCATCATCATAAACAACTTGCATTGCTCTACCACCAAGAACGTATGATGGGCGAACAACTACAGGATATTGAATTTCTTTTGCTGCATCACGAGCTTCTTCAAAAGAAAGAGCTGTTCCGTTTTCAGGTTGTTTCAAGTCTAATTTATTGAGAAGAGCTTGGAATCTTTCTCTATCTTCTGCTCTATCAATAGCGTCAGGGCTTGTTCCTAAAATTGGAACGCCTGCTCTTTGAAGAGGCACTGCAAGATTCAATGGAGTTTGCCCACCAAATTGAACGATAACACCGTGTGGTTGTTCACGTTCGATAATATGCATAACATCTTCAAATGTAAGAGGTTCAAAGTATAATTTATCAGAAGTATCGTAGTCGGTAGAAACAGTTTCAGGGTTTGAGTTAACCATGATTGAAGTTACGCCCATATCTTGCAATGCAAATGAAGCGTGACAACAACAGTAATCAAATTCAATACCTTGACCAATTCTGTTTGGTCCACCACCTAGGATGATAACTTTCTTTGTGTCGTCCGGTACATACTTTTCAACAGGTGAGCTTTCATAAGTTGAGTAGTAGTAAGGAGTATATGCTTCAAATTCCGCAGCACAGGTATCTACAAGATAGTAAGACGGCATAATTTCAGCTGTTTTACGAAGTTCGCGAATATCTTGTTCTGGACGTTTCCACATATCGGCAAGTTGTCTGTCTGAGAAGCCAAGAGTTTTAGCTTTTCTAAGAGTTTCAACCATTTCAGGATTATCAGCAGTCATACTATTTGCAAGTGCAAAGTCACGAATTTCATGTTCCGCGTCGATAAGTTCACGCATTTGACGCAAGAACCAAGGATCTATTGCTGAATGTTCGTAAATTTCTTCAATACTCATATCAAGCAAGAGAGCTTGACGAACTGCAAATAAACGACGTGAAAAAGGTTTTTTCAATAAAGGAATAATATCTTCTTTTTCAGGTAATTTAGCTCTAAAATCGTTACCAAAACCAAAAGCACCGATTTCAAGTGAGCGCAAGCCTTTTTGTAAAGCTTCTTTAAAGGTACGACCAATACTCATAGCCTCACCCACACTTTTCATTGCAGTTGTGAGTTCGTCTGCCGCACCAGGGAATTTTTCAAATGTAAAGCGAGGAATTTTTACTACGCAATAATCGATTGCAGGTTCAAATGAAGCTGCTGTTTCGCGAGTAATATCGTTACGAATTTCATCAAGAGTGTAACCGATAGCAAGTTTTGCCGCAATCTTAGCGATTGGGAAACCGGTTGCTTTTGATGCAAGCGCAGATGAACGTGATACACGTGGGTTCATCTCAATAATAATCATTTCGCCGTTTTTAGGGTTGATACCGAACTGAACGTTAGAACCACCTGTTTCAACACCAATTTCACGCATAATTGCTAAAGAAGCATCACGCATTGCTTGGTATTCACGGTCGGTAAGAGTTTGCGCAGGAGCAACGGTTACTGAGTCACCGGTGTGCACACCCATTGCGTCGATATTTTCGATAGAACAAACGATAACACAGTTATCATTTTTATCGCGCATTACTTCCATTTCGTATTCTTTCCAGCCAAGAACTGACTGCTCGATAAGAACTTCGCTTGTCATAGAAGCGGCAAGACCATCGGCAACGATTGATTCCAAATCTTCTTGGTTATACGCAATACCGCCACCAGCTCCACCCAATGTGAACGCAGGGCGAACAATAAGAGGAAAACTTGATGTTTTAATGATTTCACGAACATCGTCCATAGTACGAGCAATATATGATGATGGAACTTTTAGTCCAATATTATCCATTGCTTGTCTAAACAATTCACGAGATTCAGCTTTCTCAATAACATCTGCATTCGCACCGATAAGCTCAACACCTAGCTCTTCTAAAACACCGCTCTTTGCAAGTGCCAAAGCCGTATTAAGTCCGGTTTGACCACCAAGAGTCGGCAAAAGTGCACATGGGCGCTCTTTACGAAGAATCGCGGCTACTGTTTCCGGCTCAATAGGTTCAATATAGGTTCTGTCAGCTAACTGAGGATCCGTCATAATTGTAGCCGGATTGGAGTTCACCAATACAACTTCATAACCCTCTTCACGCAAGGCCTTAATACCTTGTGTTCCTGAATAGTCAAACTCACATGCCTGCCCTATAACAATAGGACCGGAGCCAATTACCATAATCTTTTTTAGGTCAACGCGTTTAGGCATTTTAACCCCTCTTTTCTTATTTAAAATCTAATAGCGTAAAACTTATCCTTTTTACCTTATCCACAAAAAAAAAGCAAGAACTTTTTTTCTAGATTTTTATTTTTTTGTCTACGACGGATTAAGGGAATAATCCCCTTTGGATACCCTATTTCTTCCCGATTCGTTTCTCATAGGAAAGTAAATAGTGCTTACAAAAAATATTCACCTTTCGCATTCTTAAAATAACGACTTTAACAAAATCTAGAAAAAAATCAATCTTATTCATTGTTAATTCTATATATTGGGAAAATTTTATCGTTTTTAGAAGGTAAAATCTATTCTATATTATTTTTTTCGACACAAAGGAAAAGATTTTTTTTGAGAACTACTCATACCTTTTTGACGAGGAACGAGTCAGAAAGAAATGGGGATTCTCAAGGGAATCATTCCCTTAATCCGTCGGAGACAAAAAAACTACTACCAATCAATTTTAGCTTCAAACGCTTGATTTTTCCATTCTATTCTGTAAGCGTGAAGATAGAGCCTGTCGGCTTTTTTTCCGCCGTACTTTACATCTCCTATAATAGGTGATGCACGGTGAGCACATTGAACACGTAATTGATGCTTTCTTCCGGTAATCAATTGAATTTCAAGAAGAGTTTTATCTTTTGATTGAGAAATTATTTTTGAATGAGCAAGAGCAAGTTGAGTTTCTGATGATTTTTTTACAACAAAAGTTTTCTCTCTTCCGTCTTTATCCTTTTTTATAAGGAGGTTATCTTCCCAGTGCCCGACTTGTGGCAAACCTTGAACTTTGGCAAGATAGTATTTTTTAAGGGTTGAAGATTCTTTATCTTGAAATGCGGTATGAAGCTCTTGTAAGCAGTCATAAGATTTTGCAATAAGCAGTAACCCACTTGTATTTTTATCTAATCTATGCGCAGGAGTTGGTGTAAATGAAGCATTCAAGTATGCATTTTTCAATTCATCAACAATTGAAGTTTCCATTTTAGAACCGGACTGCACAGCAATTCCAACCGGTTTATTAATAACGAGCAAGTCATCATTTTCAAATATTTTATCAAATATAAAGGTTGAAGCAGAAGCGCTTAGAGTTTGATTTTTAAGATAGTTTACAGCAAAAGGAGGAACACGAATTTCATCATTTTCCACTACTCTATCAAACGACTGACATCGTTTACCATTGATTCGCACTTGCCCTGAGCGTATCCATTTATGAGTATCACTCATGCTTATTTCATATTTCCTTTGAAGAAAATTGAACACTTTTTGATTGCTTTCTTGTTTGCTAACTATTAATGATTTTTGCATTTTTCTTTTAATATATTTTAAGTTTGTTACAAATTTGTGTCATATTCTAACATAGTTTTCAAGTAGTAAAAATCATATTAAGTTGCATAAGCATACAAAAGATTTGAACTTTATTATTTATGACAAAACGAAATAAATTGTAACAAATTGTAAACATTAATAATGTTCAATATAACATCTTGAAAAGATATATAAAAAATATTGATAGATTAGAGTTTGGTTATGAAAAAAAACTTGCACCTTTATAAAAAAAAAGCTACAAGGTTTCACTAACGTTTAAATTGATAATTAAAAGTAAAATTTTGATTTACGAGTCTAAGGAACACTATGTCACAACATAAGATATTGATAGCAAACAGAGGCGAAATCGCAGTACGTATTCTTCAAGCCAGCAAACTGCTAGGCCATGATTTTGTATGCGTTTACACCGAATCTGATAAAGAATCCGGGCATGTACGTTTAGCAAAGGAATTAGGTGGGGATATCTATAAAGTATCTTCCTACCATGACGCGAATGAAATTTTATCAATTGCCGATCAATCAGGGGCAACAGCTATCCACCCTGGATATGGCTTCTTTGCTGAAGATTTCAGATTTGCACGTCGAGTAACTCAGCGTACTCGCAAACTTATTTTTATCGGACCATCATGGCGAGTAATTCGTGAACTTGGCGATAAAATCAACACAAAAAGACTAGCACGCTCTTTAAATGTTCCAACCGTTCCAGGCTCTGATAAGCCTATCTACGATGAGATGGAAGCAGAAAAAGTTGCACGTTCATTATATGAATTCCAATTATCACAAGGCATTGCAAAACCAAGAGTTTTGGTTAAAGCTTCAGCCGGTGGTGGCGGTATGGGTATTGAAGAAGTGGAAGATATTGATATGTTCCGTCAAGTTTACCGCAGAATTCGTAGTTATGCTCTTCGTCAATTTAAAGATGAAGGAGTGCTTATCGAACAAAGAATCACGGACTTCAACCACTTAGAAGTTCAAATAGTTTCAGACAGAACAGGAAAAAATCCGGTTCATTTTGGAACACGTAACTGTTCAATTCAATCAACAGGTTTGCAAAAACGTCTTGAAATCGCTCCAGGTTTTGCTGCTGAAGGTATTGAATACGGTTTTGATGGAACTCAAGTTCTTGATGATATCATCAATCACTCACTAGCAATGGCTCGTGAAGTTGGTTACGACAACGTTGGTACTTGGGAATGGATTGTTACCAGAGACGGTAGCCCATTCTTAATGGAAGTAAATACACGTATTCAGGTGGAAAATGGTGTATCAGGCTGTATCGCTCGCAGAGAAGATAAAGAAGTAAATATCATCGCTGAACAAATCAGAATTGGTCTTGGCGAAGAACTTGGATATACTCAAGAAAGCGTTACTTTTGACGGCATAGGTATTGAATACAGACTTATCGCTGAAAATCCTGAAAATAACTTTACTCCTTGGGTAGGAACAATCGAACGCTTCCAATATAAAGAAGAGCCTTGGTTGCATCTACACACACACATTCCAACTGATAAACCATACGAAATTCCTACAGATTTTGACCCTAACTTAGCACTTGCAATTATTTGGGGTAAAGATTTGGATGAAGTAAAAGCTCGTGGATTGGAGTTCCTTAACAATTTGGTTCTTGAAGGTAAAAACCTACAAAATGAACCACTTAAATCGAATGTTGCATTTTTGAAAGAAAAAACTCCATCTATTCTAGAATTTACAGCGACAAGTCACTAAGATTTCGCTACTTAAGGAATAAAAAGAATGAAAGAATTTGTAAAAAAACTCCAGCAATTAAAAAATCGCTTGAGCTATATTCAAGATATTTTTGCAGGTAAACACGCAAATGATATCAATATATTAAAAGATCGCTTGAATGAATTAGAAAAAGACATGCAAAGCAATAGCATGAATGATCCTGAACAAACATTCACAACTACTGAAGATCTTTTCTCATTTATTGAAGGTAATCTTGAAGAACGCCTCACCCCGATGGACAAAGTTCGTATTGTAAGAAACTCTCAGCGTGTATGTCTGCGTGATATCTTGGAAAACGTTTACGATAACTTTACAGAAATCGGCGGGCAAGATGAACACACTATTGACCCTGCGATGATTATTGCACGTGCAACAATCAGCCGTCGTTCAGGTAAAAAAGTGTATCATCAATCAGTTATGGTTATTGGTCATGAAAAAGGTCATGGCGAAGAATTCCGTAATGGTGGTTCAGCTAAGCCTGAAGGTAATGCTAAAGCATTGCATTATATGAAAGTTGCAGAAGTTGAAGGCATTCCTATCCATACATTTGTGTTCACACCGGGTGCATATCCTGTTGAAGAATATCCTGGTGCTGCACAACAAATCGCTAAAAACCTTTATGAAATGGCCGGACTTACAGTTCCTCTTATCGCTGTTTTCTCAGAAGGTGGTTCAGGCGGTGCGGAAGCAATTGCTCTTGCTGATAGACGTTTAATGCTATCACACGGTTATTATTCAGTTATTTCACCGGAAGGTGCTGCTGCTATTGAAGGTAGACTTCGTGGCGGTGAAAGAGCAACTCCTGAACTTATTGAATCATGCGCAACTAATCTACATCTTACAGCTGAAGATAACCTCAGCTTGGGCTATATAGATAGAATTATTCAAGAACCTATTCTTGGTGCACGTCCATTCCACTTTAATTTCTTCCGTAGCTTACGTCAGGAAATTATTCGTGCAACAGATGAAACAGTTCTTGGAATCCGCACAACTCCATTCTCTTTTCGAGCAAAAACTCTTCGTAAACTTGAAGGCGGAGAAATCAATCTAGATGAAATTAGAGTTCGTTGGCGTTTAACTACTCGTGAACGCAGAAAACTTGTGAAAGCTAGACAGAAAAAATTCTTAAGTCTCACAAAAGATGCTTTCATTGATAATCGCTCAATTGTGCGTTCTATTAAAGAACAATATATTGAAAAACCTTGTGATAACTGTAAAAAAGTTGTTCACGAATTCTATACTACTAAACGTAAAAACTTTGGTCATTTCCTTGCTGAAATTAATGAAGAATTCTCATTCTTAAGAAGAAGTGCTTTTGCTCCATTTAGACGTGGAATCACTAAACTTGGCAAGCACTTAACAGTAGAAGAAGAAGTTTCGACAGCAGTAAGCGCAGATTCACTCACTACTCTATCCGACTGGAATGAAGCAGAAAATAGCAAAGGTACCTGGAAATGGGTAAGTAGCAGAGCAAAAGAAGATCGTGCAATTACTTGTCCGAACTCTAAAACTCATGGTTGCTTAGACTTATGGGCGCCTGATTTATTCAATGAATTTGCAGGTGTATGTACAACATGTGGACATCACTTCCCTATGGAATATCAATGGATGCTTCACAACTGTTTTGATGAAGGTTCAATCCGTGAATTTAATGGTGAAATAGAATCTACTAACCCATTGAATTTTGCTAACTTTACCGAACGCTTAGAAGAAGCAAAAAGAAAGACAGGATTAAATTCTTCTTGTATCACATTTGATGCTAAAATCGATGGAATTAACCTTGTTGTAGCAACTTTAGTATCACCTTTCCGTGGTGGTTCAGTTGGTGCAGCAGAAGGTAATAAATTCACAGAAGCTGCTGAAAGAGCTCAACGTAAACGTTTGCCATTCTTAGCTTATGTTCACGGTACAGCCGGTATTCGTATTCAAGAAGGTACAAACGGCGTTATGCAAATGCCAAGATGTACAATTGCAGTTCGCCGCTATATTGATGCCGGTGGTCTCTACTTTGTATTGCATGATCATAACTCTTACGCTGGTCCTTTAGCTTCATTCCTTGGCTGTTCACCTTATCAATTTGCTATTCGCTCTTCAAACATTGGTTTTGCTGGTAAAGGTGTTATTAAGGAAACAACTGGTGTTGATATTGCACCGGATTATCACAACTGCTACAAAGCTCTTTCACGTGGACATATCCACGGTGTTTGGGATAGACGTGATGTTCGCAAAAATCTTACACAAGCAATGCTCACAATGGGCGGAGCAAACCTTTATTATCGTTAATCAATAACTATCCATAACTTATGGGGAAAATATATTATGTTTGATGTGTCACAACTCTTAGATGAAATTAAAGCAGCACCATACCGTGAAGTGGAAATCAAAAGTCCTCACACAGGTGTTGTTACTTTCAGCAAATTAAAAGTAGGTGATGAGGTTTACTCTGCAACCGGTACTTTCAAAGAAATTCCGGCTACCTCTCTTATGACTATCACCAGAGAAAATAACCCACAGCCAATTAGAACAACTGAAAAAGGTGTAATCTCAAATCTTTATACTGATTTTGAAGGTCAGTTTGTTGAAGCAGGAACAACCCTTGCAACAATTAAACACTTCTTATCAAAACGTGAAGTTGTTGATATTATTCTAAAAAAATCTCTTTATCTTTTTGAAGCGCCTGAGCGAGCTACTTACTACTTCAAACCTGAAATCGATACTAAAGTTAAGGTTGCTGGTTGCCGCTCAGTAGCAGTTCAAGAGGGAATGGATTTGTTTATTATGTCTCGTATGAAGCGTGAGGCACAGCTCAGCTATAGCGGAATACAAGGTAGCATATTTGCTGTTTACTTCGGAAATAAACCTGTTGATGCAGGCTCCCCACTCATTGCAGTGTGCCCTGAAGATCAACTATCAATTATTGACGATGTTGTAAATCAAGTAAAAAGAGACTGGAAAGAAAACTAGAATTTTACTTTTAGTTGAATTTGTATAACTAGGGTGTGTTTCTAAATTAAGAAATTTTGTGGAATTTTCAACAAAAAGTAATTTTTTATGAAGTGCAGTGTATCAAAACATACATAAACTGAATAAAAAATCATCTTTGGGACAGAAAAAACGCAAAAGAATTAATTTAGAAACATACCCTGTGGGAACTGCTTTTATATAAAGTAGTTCCCTTTCATTTTATACTTATCTACTTTATAAAAAAAATCTTCCTTTAGTACTTTTTTAAAAAGTTACCTAGAGGAAGATTTTTTTGTTGTAAGACTTGTAAAAATTAACCTAAAACTTCTGCGGCAAAGACATAAAAAATACAATCTTCTTTCCAGTCATCTGATTTTAGACCTGCTTTTTGTGAAAGATGACTAAGAGTTTCTTCTAGAGTCCAACCTTGTTCTACAGGTACTTGAGGAAGAAATACTGCTGAATTTTTTCCTTTTTGCAAGATAATTCCATGTGTGCCAATTTGTATTTTATCATAACCACTTACAGGAATTGGCGGAGTCAAAACAGAAACTTCGATATCAAGCTGTGAAAGTTCCTCAACTGTTACTTTTTGGAAGCGAGAATCTTCTAGTGCAGCAGAATAAGCACGTGTAATAATTGAATCAACTAAAGGTTTTTGTGGTAAGATATCACCTATACAACCACGCAATTGACCATTTTTTTGAAGTGTTACAAACACAGCGCCCTTTTCCATAAATTTAGGCGGAATGGTATCGTAGTTTATCTGTGCAACTTTGTGATTTTTTACAGCATAATCTACACTCACTCTTGCTAAGTCTAGAATCATTTGTCTTTCTTCTGATGTAAAGTTACTTTTCTTTGTATCTTCAGGTAGACGAATGCTAAAGCCTTTTTTCCAATCAGCAGAAATCGAAGCAGTTAAGTAGCTCACACTATTAGAAAAATCATTCATCATTTCACCGGAAGTTGTATAAGCTAATTCTTTAATTTTTGACTTCTCCGGTAAAAGAGCAAGTAAAAACTTCATAGCAACTGCACCGCAAACCGTCGCTTTTGTTTTATGCAGAACCTTTTCAAAAAGTGCAATATCTTGACTTGCAAATGTATGAAATACTGCATGATCTAAAGAATCTAGGTTTTCTTTTATTTCAGAATTGAAAGGAGTATAATTGAATCTATCGCCATAATGAGTGAAATCTGAACTAACTATAATGAGTGTGCGCGCAATACCACCATCAAAAGAATTAAGGATTTTATAAACAGAATGTGCAAAATCTTCTAATGATTTAGAATAGTTCCACTTTCCAAACATAATACCTGCTACGGGCTTACTCGGTAAAAAGTGCGCTATCAAAGGAAGTTGAACGTGAATACTGTGTTCAAGCTCACTTGCTTGCGGCTCTTCATTAATTTCCGGTATACGTTTAAGCGCATCAGCAAAATCTTTATCAAAACTCACTTGACCACATGGTGTTTCAATGATTTCAACCGGTTCAATCGCTACCTTTTCAAAAAGTGGAAAACGATGGCTTGGTGCAAGCACAAGTACTCTATCATAATCCTCTTGATTGAGTTGAGAATATCCAACCAAAGCTGTATCAAGTGAATAAGCATAGCCGGCATGAGGAACTAAGATTGCATTTATTTTTTCTTCGCTCTTTTCTATTTTTATTTCTTTTGTTTTTTCAGTAAGATATTCACACAAGGTCTTCCCGTTTGGAGCTTCAAACCAAGCAGGATTTAAATGAGATTTTCTAGTCATTATTGTATTCTCCGTATATTTCACTTTGGCAATGCGGACATTTACCATTCTTTATAGTATTTGATTTTATAATATATCTTTCACGTTCTATTAAAAGATTATTACATTCAGGGCAATGGGTCAAGCTATTAACTGAAACATTTCCTTTATATACGTTTTGAAGTCCGTAACTTTTAGCTATTGTTTCAGCTCGTTGCAATGTTTCTACTGGTGTTGCTTGAAGATTTTTTCTTTGATAAGTGGGAAAAAATGCTGAAAAGTGCAAAACTGTTTCCTTTCCAAGTTTTTCTGTGACAAATTGAGATAATAATTCAAAATGACTATCTGTATCATTCATTGTAGGAATCACAAGGTTCGTCACTTCAAGATGCACATTCATTTCTTTGATTATTTCCGCATTTCTTAGAACCGGAGCAAGTTCAATTCCACAATTTTCTTGATAAAATTTATCATCTATTCCCTTGATATCAAGATTGATTCCATCAATAAAAGGAAGCAATTCTTTTAGGGGTTTTACATTGATATATCCAGCAGTTACAAGAACATTCTTCCCACCATACTCACGCACTATCTCTGCACATTTTTTGACGTATTCATAAGCAACAAGCGGTTCTGTATACGTATAAGCAACATGTCTTAAATTATATTTTTCAAGTAGTTGAATAAGATTTTCTATAGGTAAATATTGTGAATTTATACTGTCAGCTCTTACTTGCGATATTGAACTATTTTGACAGTTTTTACAATGCAAAGTACAACCTGCCATACCCAATGACAATATTTGCTCACCTGGATAAAAATGATAAAGTGGCTTTTTCTCCATAGGATCTATAGCTATAGAGCATGGTTTATCCATTGTAAGAAGCTCAATTTTATCATTTATTCTTTGACGTGCGTTGCAGTCTCCATATTCATTTTCCAATAACTTGCACGCTTTTGGACAAAGAGTGCATTGTATAGTTTTTTTACGCATATTTTCCCCCTTTAAAAGAGAAAATTAACTATTTGCATCTGTTGCTAAGTTG
>CAYJEN010000010.1:0-35471 GCA_964369185.1 uncultured Desulfovibrionaceae bacterium | reverse complement strand
CCGGTTGTGGTGAAACTCCATACGTAAAACTTCTCACTCAATTATTCGGTGAACGTATGATTGTTGCAAACGCAACAGGTTGTTCATCAATTTGGGGTGGTTCAGCTCCTACTAACCCATACTGCGCTAACGACAATGGTTTTGGTCCAGCTTGGGGTAACTCTTTATTTGAAGATGCAGCTGAATTTGGTTACGGTATGAAAGTTGCTTATACTCAACGTCGTGCAAAACTTGCTGATGCTCTTAAAGCAGTAAACGAAGCAGTTCAGTTTGATGACTTAAACGAAGCTATCAATAACTGGCTTGCAAACATGGATAACGGCGACCTTTCACAAAAATACAGCGAAGTTATTCTTGAAAGCCTTCACGGTGCACTTCATGAAGGTCTATTGTCAGACGACTTATACCAACACGTAAGCTTCATCATGCAATCAACTGACCTCTTCACAGCTAAATCTGTATGGATTTTCGGTGGCGACGGTTGGGCATATGACATCGGCTTCGGCGGACTTGACCACGTTCTTGCTTCAGGCGAAAACATCAACGTTCTTGTAATGGATACAGAAGTTTACTCTAACACAGGTGGACAGGCTTCTAAATCAACTCCTCTTGGTTCTATTGCTAAATTCGCAGCTGCCGGTAAACGTCAGAAGAAAAAAGACCTTGGCGGAATGGCTATGACTTACGGTTACGTTTACGTAGCATATGTAAGCATGGGCGCTGATATGAACCAAACATTGAAAGCATTCAAAGAAGCTGAAGCATATGATGGTCCATCAATCGTTATTGCTTACGCTCCATGTATCAACCAAGGTATCCGTAAAGGTATGGGCAAAAGCATGGAAGAAGCTAAGATTGCTGTACAAACAGGTTACTGGCCATTATACAGATATAATCCACTTCTTGCTGAAGAAGGCAAAAATCCATTCGTTCTTGAAAGCAAAGATCCTGATGGAAATATGCAAGAATTCTTAGCAGGCGAAAACCGTTTTGCTCAGCTTGATAAAATAGCTCCGGAAGTATCAAAAGGTCTTAAAGAAACTATCGAAAAAGACTACCTCCAACGCTATGAAGAACTCAAAAAAATGGCTGACTAAGCTGTAATTTAGAAAAACTGATTTGTTTTGTCTCCGACGGGCAAAGGAAATGATTCCCTTTGCAACCCCCTTTTCTTTTCCGCTCATTCTTCGCGGAAAAGAAAAGGGGGCTTTCAAAAAATTATTTCCTTTCTCGTCAAGACAATGAAATTTTCTTTAAGCTCTAAATATCATAATAAAAAGCAAATAAGTCCTTCAAAATTACAAATTCGATTCAATCATAAGTACTGATTTTACGAATAACATTCAGAGTTTTTCACTTTATTACAGTAAAAATTCTACTAATAATTTCTCATTTTTTTTAAAATTTCCCATAAGCCTTTATTTTTTTAAGGCAAAAATAGATTGATTACACAACTAACTCAATTATTTAGAGAATTGAGTTGAAATAGATGGCAAATTATAACTAGTTTTTTTAACCGTTAAATATATAAAGGAATAAAAAGATGAAAAATCTTTACATTACCGCAAGCGGTTCACAGTCAGGAAAAAGCGCAATTACGCTTGGCATGATGGCTTTGCTTCGAGCTAAAATTGAAAAAGTTGCTTTTTTTAGACCTATTATTTCAAATGCAAACCCAGAATACAAAGATCACGATATCCAGCTAATTCGCACTCACTACAAACTGGATTTTGACTATGAAGAATGCTATGCTTGTACTCTTTCAGAGGCTAGAGCTCTTCTAAACTCAGGGCAAAACGATGTACTTATGGAAAAAATTCTCCGTAAATACAATCAATTAGCTGATAAATGCGACTTTGTTCTTTGCGAAGGAACTGACTTTTTAGGAAAAGAAATCAACTTCGAGTTTGACCTTAATGCCGATATTGCCGCAAACCTTGGTTCATCTATTTTTTTAGTAGCTAATGCACAAAACAGAACTCCTGAAGATATTGCAGTTTCTTTCCAAACTGATAGAGATTTATGTAGTGCAAAGGGTGTTGACGTCCTCTCTTGTGTATTCAATATGTCAACCCTTGACGAACCTGAAAAAGCGAATCTTTTAAAGCTTACAAAGCAAGAAAATAAACAAGGTACTCAATTCTATATTATCCCAGCAAGTGAAACTTTAGGCAAACCAACTATCAGTGATGTAAAACGCTGGCTTGGTGCTAAACTCCTCTTTGGTGAAGCAAGAATGGATACTCCTGTTAGTGACTATCTTGTTGCCGCTATGCAAGTAAATAACTTCTTATCACACATTCAAACAGGTCAACTTGTTATTACTCCTGGTGATAGATCTGATATTGTACTAGGTGCATTAACATCACGCTTATCTTCATCATATCCTGATATATCAGGAATATTATTGACAGGTGCGCTTGATTTACCAAAATCAATGCATAACCTTATTAATGGTTGGCCAAATGTTCCTGTTCCAATTCTTTCTGTAGATCATCATACATACAAAACAGTTTCTGTACTTATGGACTTGCACGGTAGAATCGAAGCGGATGATGAAAGAAAAATTAATATGGCTCTAGCTTTATTTGAAAATAATATTGATACAAGAACTCTAAGTAACAGTATTATTCAAGCAACATCAGAAAAGAAAACTCCAATGATGTTTGAATTTCAAATTATGGAACAAGCACGCAGAAAAGCAATGCGTATCGTTCTTCCTGAAGGGAACGAAGAACGCATTCTAAGAGCAAGCGAAATTCTCCTTCAACGTAATGTTGCTGAAATAATCTTGCTTGGTGATGTAAACCAAATACAAGCAAAAGCAAGTGAATGTGGTGTTGATATTTCCGGCGCTACTCTCATTAATCCTGTAGAAAGTGAATATTTTGAAGATTTTGTTAATACTTACTACGAGCTTAGAAAAGCAAAAGGAATGACCCTTGAAGTTGCACGCGATAGAATGCTCGATGCTACCTATTTCGGAACAATGATGGTGCATAAAGATCTTGCTGATGGTATGGTATCAGGCGCTGTAAATACAACAGCTCATACTGTTCGTCCATCACTTGAATTTATCAAAACAAAACCAGGATTTTCTATTGTATCAAGCGTATTCTTTATGTGCTTGAAAGATAGAGTTCTTACCTTTGGCGATTGCGCAATTAATCCTGTTCCTAATGCTGCACAACTTGCTGAAATAGCAATAAATGCAGCTGAAACAGCAAAAGTTTTCGGCCTAAAACCACGCGTTGCAATGCTTTCTTACTCAACTGGTTCATCAGGTAGTGGTGCAGACGTTGAAAAAGTTATCGAAGCAACCAAAATTGCAAGAGAAAGAGCACCTGAACTTCTTATTGAAGGACCAATCCAATACGATGCCGCTATTGACCCAGAAGTTGCAAAAACAAAACTTCCAGATTCAGAAGTAGCCGGCAGAGCAACTGTTTTTGTGTTCCCAGATTTGAACACAGGTAACAACACCTATAAAGCGGTTCAAAGAGCAGCAGATGCAGTTGCAATCGGCCCTGTTCTTCAAGGTCTTAATAAACCTGTAAACGACTTATCAAGAGGCTGCACAGTGGCTGATATCGTAAATACAGTTGCAATTACAGCTGTTCAAGCACAAGCAGATAAAAATTAAAATCTTATTAATAAAAAGAGTTATTTATTAAAATGACTCTTTTTAATTTTAAGGCATAGAATTTTGCTTGCAAAGTTATAAAAATTGTAGCATACTCCTTTCCCGATTATACTACAATTCAATAATAGGGGTTTATTTATGTTACAACGTACATTTTCTATCGTAAAACCAGATGCTACAGAACGTAATCTTGAAGGTCAAATCCTTGCAGATATCCAAGCTGCAGGTTTGAAAATTGTTGCAATGAAAAAAATTCAACTTACAAGAAAACAAGCTGAAGGCTTCTACGCTGTTCATAAAGAACGTCCTTTCTTTGGTGAATTAGTTGATTTCATGATTTCAGGACCTGTTGTATGTTCAGTTCTTGAAGGTGAAAACGCAGTTCAAGCTTACCGTGACCTTATGGGCGCAACAAACCCAGAACAAGCTGCAGAAGGTACTTTAAGAAAGAAATATGCTCTTTCTTTAGGTTCTAACTCAGTTCACGGTTCTGACGCTGCTGAAACTGCTGCATTTGAAATTAGCTACTTCTTTAATACTTTTGAAATTTTATAATCTAAATTTATTATTAAGTTATGATTTATAAACCATACTTTAAAGCAATATAGTATGACAGATTTGTAATATATTCTGTTTGCATTTGACAAAAAGTATGATTTCAGCTATTGTTTAAGTTCTTCTTCTCGGAATTCACATTCACAATCAACTTGAAAAAATTCATACGGGTGCTACATGTTTGAAAGTCTTTCTGATAGGCTTACATCGGTATTCAAAACCATAAGCGGACGCGCACAGCTAACTGAAGCAAATGTTTCAGAAGCTATGCGTGAAGTGCGTCTTGCGCTTTTAGAGGCTGATGTAAACTTTAAAGTCGTAAAGGACTTTACTGAGACTGTTAAAGAAAAAGCGCTCGGTGTTGAAGTAATGAAGGGCGTAAACCCTTCACAACAACTTATCAAGATTGTAAATGAAGAATTAGTAAGCCTTTTAGGCGGTGAACAAACAGCTCTTAATACCTCAAAAAATCCAACAATAATTCTTATGGTTGGTTTGCAAGGTTCGGGTAAAACTACTTCATCAGCCAAAATTGCTAATCTACTAAGAAAACAGAAGAAAAATCCATATCTCGTACCATGTGACGTCTATAGACCTGCTGCTATCGACCAATTAAAATCTTTGGCATCTCAGCTAAATATTCCTTGCTATCAATCTACAACGGATATGAATCCTGTTGCAATTGCGCAAGATGCTTTAGCTAAAGCAAAAGAAAATAATTGCGATGTTATACTCCTTGATACTGCCGGTCGTCTACACATAGATGAAACACTTATGAATGAGCTTGGCGCAATAAAAGAATCAGTTTCCCCACAGGAAATTCTCTTTGTTGCAGATGCCATGACTGGTCAAGATGCTGTTACAGTTGCAAGTAGCTTTAACGAAAAACTTGGCATTACGGGCGTTGTTCTTACCAAAATGGACGGCGATGCGCGTGGTGGTGCAGCTTTAAGTATCCGATCAGTTACAGGAGCTCCGGTAAAATTTGTCGGTATGGGCGAAAAACTCTCTGAAATAGAGCTTTTCCATCCCGATCGTATAGCAGGCAGAATTTTGGGTATGGGTGATGTGCTCACTCTTTTAGAAAAAGCACAAACCACCATTGAAGCTGAAGAAGCTGAAGCTCTTGCAAAAAAATTGCAAAAAGCTAAGTTCGACTTTGAAGACTTCAGAACTCAAATGAAACGCATGAAAAGTCTAGGATCATTAGAATCAATTCTAAAAATGATTCCGGGCATGGGTGCAATTGCCTCAAAACTTTCCGATTTCGGTAATGCCGAAAAAGAAATGGCACGCACAGAAGCAATCATCAATTCCATGACTATGAAGGAAAGACGTAACCCTGACTTGATTAATCCAAGCAGAAAAGAACGTATTGCCAAAGGTTCAGGAACAACAGTTGCGCAAGTAAATCAATTGATAAAGCAATTCGATCAAATGCGTAAAATGATGCAAGCTATGATGGGTGGCAAAGGAAAAATGCCTCAAATGCCAAATATGCCAAAAGGAATGAAAATGCCGGGCGGCATGCCAAACTTAGGTAACTTATCCAACAGCTTAGGTGGTCTTGGTGGAATGGGTGGCTTAGGTGGACTTGGCGGCTTAGGCGGAATGGGTGGAATGGGAATGCCAGCTATGCCAAAAGCTGGATCCTCTAAATCAGCGACAAAAAAACAAAAAAAGAAAAAAAGAAAGTAATATACTTTCAAAATTTAAAAGGAATATAATATGGCAGTTAAATTACGTCTTACTCGTACAGGTTGTAAAAAACGTCCTTTCTATCACATCGTTGCTATCAACAGCGAAACACGTCGTGACGGAAGACCTTTAGAATTTTTAGGTTACTACAACCCAAACACAAATCCGGCTCAAATCAAAATTGATTTAGAAAAAGTTAATAAATGGATTGCTTTAGGTGCACAAGCTACTGATACAGTTAAATCCTTGATTAAATCAAGCAACGCATAAGACTTGCCAAGAATCTGCCCCCTTTAGCCTTTCTGATTTTCGGTTAGCTCTATGTTTAAGATAGCTCAGAAATTTTGCTCCGTTTGTGGCGCAAGAACAGGTTAGACTCGGGAGTATGGTACTCCAAACAAGCATCTCTGACGAGATTAAAGGAATTGCCCAATGAAAGACTTAGTAGAATACATTGCAAAAGCTCTAGTTGATAATCCAGATCAAGTCAAAGT
Organism: uncultured Desulfovibrionaceae bacterium; assembly: GCA_964369185.1. Taxonomy (GTDB): domain Bacteria; phylum Desulfobacterota; class Desulfovibrionia; order Desulfovibrionales; family Desulfovibrionaceae; genus CAYJAZ01. The sequence goes on along the minus strand of CAYJEN010000010.1, from coordinate 29,081 downwards.
CAGCGAAATCGAAGCGGAACAAACCACTGTTCTTGAACTTTCAGTCGCTAAAGAAGATCTTGGAAAAGTCATTGGTAAACAAGGCCGCACAGCACGTGCGATTCGTACTATTCTTAGTGCAACCTCAGCAAAGGTACGCAAACGCGTAGTGTTAGAAATCCTTGAATAACCTAGAACATGCCTTAGTGATTGGTCTTATATCAAGACCACATAGTATAAAAGGAGAAGTCTGTGTACAATATTACGCAGACTCTCCATTACTGCTTAAAGCTCCGGTATTTTTTGTGTCACCAGAAGAAGAAATTCTAGATGCAAAAATTACTGGCTACAGAAAAGCAAAAGATCACTATATAGTATCACTCGATATCAGCAAAGATAGAAATAAAGCTGAAACTCTTAAGAATTACGAAATTTGTATCGACCCTATGGTCATGCGCAATTTCCTAAAAAAACATACTCCATCAAATCACAGCAATGTTGACGATGAAGAAGTATACATATTTCAACTTACAAACTGCTCTGTTTACTTTTTAGAGCAGGAAAATGAAGTTTATCTCGGCAAACTAGAACATGTCGACTTCATGGCAGGACAAGAAATTTGGCGTATCATCACTGATGATAAAAAAGAAGTTCTCTTCCCTGCTGTACCTGAATTTGTTAAGAAAATTGATACAAAGACTTCTACAATTCTACTTACTCCACCGGAAGGTCTTCTAGATATTTATCTTAATAATGAATAAAGATTTTATATAATTATTTTCGAGAGGGGGAAACTACGTTTTTTAAAAAGGGAACTTTTCCCACAACGTGGTTTCCCCCTCTCAAGGTATAAACAACAAGAAAAATTACATTGCATTCTTCAGCAATATCTCTAAAAGCTCACCAAAAGATATTCCTATTGCCTGTGCCGCTTTAGGAACAAGACTTGTTTGAGTCATACCTGGAATCGTATTTGTTTCAAGGATATAGAGTTCATCATCTTTTGTAAGAATAAAGTCTGAACGACTATAAGATGTAAGCCCTAATGCTTTATGCGCTTTAAGCGCATTTTCTTCTACCCTACTAAGAATTTCTTTTGGAAGTGGTGCAGGGCAAATCTCTTCAGCGCCATCAAGGGCATATTTATTAGTATAGTCAAAAAATGTATCGTTTTTAGGTCTAATAAGGATAGGAGGCAAGGCTTTAAGTTCTTTGTTTATTTCAAGAACAGCACAAGTTAGCTCAATACCTTCAATCATAGGCTCTACAATAACTTCGCAATTTTTTGAAAAAAGAATATCTAGCCCTTGATGCAATTCCTCAAAATTTGAAACTTTTGCCATATTAAGACTAGAACCACCAAGATTTGATTTTATAAATAGTGGAAACTCTAAATCTTTTCCCCAATCATTATTTGGTTTTTGTGGAAGAAAGAACCAGTCAGCTGTTTTTATTCCTGCATTTCTAAATACTTGCTTTGCTGCTGCTTTATGTAAAGCTAGAAATGAAGCTTCTGCGCTTGAACCTTGAAACTTACACCCTGCTTGACTAAGCAAAGCTTGAATTAGACCATCTTCACCCGGTGCACCATGTAAATTAATAAAGCTTATATCGTGCTCTTTCGCTATTGATATAAGCTCATCAAAGTGAAGAAGGGGGTCACATAGAGTTACTACGTGCCCACGTTCTTCAAGTGCTTTTTTAATTACTTCTGCCCCTTTTAAAGAGACTTCACGCTCAGGCGACCAAGATCCCGCTATTAAGAGTACACGCATAAAGTTCAAACTCCAATTTTTGTGAAAGAATTTTCTCTATACGCAATGCTTGTTGATAATTTATATCAATGTTTTTGCGTATTTCCTCAGTTTTCCCGTAGCGATCAAGCAAATCATCAAATCGCTCTTTAAGAGTAACTTGACTTGAATGACGCACCCTTTTATCCGCATAAGCTATTATAAGTGGGAGGTGGAAGATTTTGTTTTCAATTGCTAAATCTCCACTTTCCCACGGCCATATAACATGATGATACACGCAAGATGATAGATACGTATTTCCCGTTTCTGCGCGTACTATGCTTGCACCTAATTGTTGATGATTTCCGCCATGCTTTATCGTCCATGATTTTGCAATATCATGTAATAAGCCGGCAGCATAAGCTAAATCTTCCGAAAATGTGTTCGGATATTTTTCATTTATCATTTGAACAATAGCTCGTGCAAAATCAGCAACAAGTTCTGAGTGTTCTTTAATATTTGAAAGCATTTCATATTTATCCCACAAGGCATAACATTCTGCTTTAGATGGAATATATCCATCCGAACAATTGAAGTTAAGCTGCGGAAAATTATTATCTAGAATACTCATAACTTGCTCGATTCCCTTAGAGTGAACTTTTTAAAACTTCAAGAGCTCTTTTCATAATGATTTTATCAGCTTGAATACCCATGTGTCCAAGTCTGAAAACTTTACCACTCAATGAAGCTAAACTTCCGCCAAGGAAAGTACATTTTTCAAGAAGTTGATTTTGTTTTGCTTGCCAATCCCAATGATTAGGAACACATACTGCAGTTACCGTTGGAGATGGAATCGAACCTTTTTCAACATAGAGTTCAAGTCCCATTTCTTTTATACCTTCACGGCACATTTCAGCAACTTCAAGATGTCTTTTAAATGCGTTTTCATAGCCTTCAAGTTCTAACGAGTGTAAAGATGAATTAAGAGCGTAAACACCTGAAGAATGTGGTGTATAAGGATATTTTTGAGGATCGTAACCAATACCCATAAAAGGTTTTAAAGCTTCATAACCTACATAGGAAACTTTATCTATATATTCCCATGCAGTAGAGCTTATAGAAAGAATTGTCATATCCGCAGGGCACGAAAAACATTTTTGAGAACCACCGATAAGAATATCAATATTCCAATCATCTGCAAAAATTGGAGTTCCGCCAATACTCGAAACAGCATCAACAACTAAAAGAGGAACATTTTTCTTCTTTTTTAGTTCACCAAGTTTATCAAGTGGATTTAATGTGCCTGATGGAGTTTCACAATGCACAACAGTTATCATAGTTGGTTTAAAGCTATCAATAGCTTCTTCAATTTCTGCTAAATTGCTGTTATTTATTGTAGAATTATATGGATAAGAAATAAGTTTTGCCTCGCAGCCAATAGCTCGAGCCATATCGGCAAATCCATCACCAAAAACACCTGTGCCAATTGCAAGCACTCTGTCTTCAGTTGTTAAAGTGGACTTTAAAGATGCCCATAAACCTAAAATTGCTTCGCCTGTTAAAAGAATAACATCGTTTTTTGTATTACAAATTTTTTGAATTGAAGTACATACGTACTCATAAGTTTCTGCATAAGCCAAGCTATATCTTGCCGGAAAATAATCACGTGATAATGCTTTTAATGCTTCTGGGTGAATGCTGGTAGGGCCTGGATACAAAGGTGCACAAGTATACATCATTTTCCTCACTAACTTAAATTATAGCAAGGAAAAAACTGCTATTTCCCTACCATAAATAAAAGAATAAACATAATACAATCAAGGTAATACAAAATACGCATTGCATTACTCTTGCAATATAGGAAAATATACTATTTTCATTCATTTGAAAAGTCCTTATTTTTTGACATTTTAACTATATGAATTTACATATAAAATTGCATATTTCGACTGTAAATTTTATAACGCCCTCGAAAAAAATTCCTCTAATAATCTCTATCTATTTTTCTAAGATAACGACTATTAAAGGCTCAAGTCTAAAGTATTCCGATTTATAAAAAAATCGGAATACTTTGGAGGGTAAATTGGCTACGACAAAACAAATAAATTATGCAGCTAGAGAATTTAAGTGATTCAATAATTCAGTTGCTTGTTCATTACCCGGCTCTTGCATAAGAGCTTGTTTTAATAAGGTTGTTGCTTCATCACGTTTATCAAGGCTGATATAACAACCTGCTAAAGTGATGCGCGCATTTTGATTTTCATCAACTTTTACGCTTTCATGAAGCACAGGAATAATTTCTTCAATTCTATTTGTAAGGTATGCAATTTTTACTAAGCATGCCAAAGCAATCATATTTGCTGGGTTTAGCTCAAGGGAAGAAGTGAAAGAATCAAAAGCTTCTGCATACATTTGCTTTTCCATTTGAACTAAGCCGATACCTGCAAGAGACTTATCGTTCTTTTCTTCTAATTTCAAAGCTTTTTTATAGTAAGCTAATGCATTATCATATTCATTGCGTTGAATTTCAATAGTCGCAAGTCCAAGATATGGAGATGCCATTTCAGGATTAGATTCCATAGCTTTCTTATAATACATTTCAGCTTTTTCAAGCTCATTCATGAATAAATAACACTCACCTAACTCTTTGTTAATTTCATAATCAAGATGACTACTCATTATTATTCCCTCCATGAGAAATTTTTTGATTTTTGAAGCCAGCTATTTTAAGAATATCTTTCAATACTAGCTTTATTCGCAATATGTAAACACTTAAGCAAAAGGTGTGCCTAAACAAATAAATTCAATAATTTTATAATATTATATATTTTCTAGAAAATACAGCCATAGTCAAAAGGTAATTTAAGTCAAAATTTAATATGAAAATGAAAGATTATAGAGAAAATATTTCCTCTTTTATTAATGTGTTTTCATGGTTGTTTAGAATCGTGCATTAATCTTAACTTGTCATCACTAAAGAAATAGATTATTTTTTACACATGAATAATAGCGCTATATATGATAAAGCAATTATTGCTTCTGAGAGTGATGCCCGTGCATCAATTGAGAGAAAAGCTCTTAAAAATGCGGGTATCTCTCAAGTTGCACTTTTTACATCAGGAATTGATTTGGCCTACCATCTAGCTGAATTACATGAAAATGAAAAATGTGATAGTTTAATTGTGTTCTGCCAGCCCGTTTTTTCAGATATGAGCGCGCTTGAATTTATGGAAGTTGTAAGACTCCACCCTTTACTTTTTCGTCAAGCATTTATTGGGATTGCCTCAGATAAAGAAGAAAATAAAGCTTTTATTTCAGCAGGCTACACCAATGCTCTTACACGCCCAATTGAAAGAGCTTCTATACTAAGAATTTTAAACTTTAGTAAAGAATTTGAAAGACAAAGAAGAATTAAAGTCAAAGAAATTATTGAAAAACGTGGATTTACTCCTAATACAGAAGAATTTTATACAAAACTAGCTGAACTTGCGAAGAAAAAAGCTCAAACAGAAATTACTCCTCAATCAATGCTTCAAGAAGGTATTGACCATATAAAAGCAAAACGCTTTGATAAAGCAATTGCATGTCTTTCAAAAGCTAGTGTTGACCCTACAACTGCGGCAGAATCATATTCTTTAATTTCAGCAATCTATGCGCATCAAAGAAATACAGAACTCAGCGAGAAATACCTTAGAGAATCAATCAAAGCAGATGCAACACAAGGCAATCACGAAAGAATGATTGACAATGCCTACAAATATAAACAAAAATTTCCTCATGCTGAACATCCACTTTTAAAGGATTTTCGCAAATACCTTATAGCTGATAAAACATCTGACTTACTTCAAAAACTTACTTACTTAGAAAATCTTTTTCCTTTTGAAAATGTGATTTATAACCTTGTTCAAACGATTAAAAAAACAAGTCGTGAGGAGAAAATAAAAAAAGAAGTTGAAGATTTTCTTATAAATAAAAATTCAAATTTACATCGACTCTTTAAGCAAGCTTTTGATGTAGATAAAAGCCTATCAATAAAAGAAAAAAAAGGAATTTTGAGTACTTTACGCAATAAAAATTCTTCTTCATCTTTAGCTCAAACAGAGCAAAAAGAAAAAGTTCAGAAAGAGGAACATACTTTTTCAAAATCAACTTTAGATATCATTGATAACAGTTTTACAGCTAAAAATTCTAAACATAGCGAAAAAAAAACTGTAATTCCAATGATTGACGAAGTTCCCGCTTTGGATTACTCTAAAAACGAAGGAAGTAGTTCTAAAAGCTTGCTTTTAAATGTAATCACAAGCACCTACAGACTTTATAAAAAAACAAAAATTGAGAAAAAATAATGAAAAAAGTTTTATTTTTAAGTGCCTTAACTTTAGTATTATCACAAAATGCTTATGCAAACCAAAGCTATACCCTCATGGATAAAGACGAAAACGGAATAGTTACACATCAAGAATTTTTTGAAGCAAATCCAAACTTTTCCGAAATGGCATTCCAAATTATCGACAAAGACAAAAACAAAGAAGTAACACTTGAAGAATGGTTAGGTTTTGTTGAAATGCATTCAAGACCAGAAGGCTTTATGGAAGAAATGAAATCTTCTACCGTGCCGGCGAAAGATGGTCCTGATGCGCCTAGTTCACCTTCTATGCCTTCCATGCCTTCCATGGACGCTATGCAACAAATGCAAAAAATGAAGGAAACTACAGCACCTACAAATCCAACTACAAATACACCTAGCGTTGAAAACATAGGTGAATTACCTCTTCTTTCTCCACCAAAAGTAAAAGAAGCTCCGGTGATTGCAACTCCAAAAGTTGAAGCTCCTAGTGTTCCTCAAGTTCAAGCACCAACAACGCCGACCGTAGAGTCTGCCGGAAATATGGACGATTTACCTTTACTCACACCAAATAAAAAGTAGGAAATTATGCTCGCAATCCTCGACTATCAAGCAGGCAATCAAACTTCTGTTTATAGAGCTTTAAAAGCTCAAAATATTGAATGTGTTATCACTGCGGATTCCAAAATTTTACATGAAGCTCAGGGCGTTATTTTTCCGGGAGTAGGTTCTGCAGCTCAAGCCATGAATTATCTTAAAGAACACAAGCTTGATGTAGAATTAAAAGATCTTATCAAAGCGGATAAACCTTTGCTCGGCTTATGTTTAGGTGCTCAGATTTTGCTTGATTTTTCTGAGGAGCATAATACTCAAACTCTTGGAATAGTGAAAGGCAACTGTCGATTATTTGACTCTGAACTTATGGACGGCTCAAGAAAGATTAATATTCCTCATATGGGCTGGAATGCGCTTAATATCAAGAAAGAAAGTGCTCTCTTCAATGGAATAAAATCAGGAGATGAATTTTACTTTGTTCATTCATACTACAATGAAGTTGAAGAATCTTTAGTTCTTGCTACCACAAATTACGGTTTGGAATTTACTTCAATTTATGGCCGTGAAGGTTTATGGGCTGTTCAGTGCCATCCTGAAAAAAGTGGAAGTGTCGGTCTAAAATTGCTTGAAAATTTTGCAAATTATAGCGCAAATAAATCTAAATAAAGAGAAAGATATGCAAAGCTCAAATTTATCAAAACGTATTATTCCATGTCTTGACGTTCGTGATGGCAGACTCACAAAAGGTGTAAAATTTCAAGGGAATGTAGACATCGGCGATCCTGTAGAAAGTGCTAAAAAATACTACGAAGAAGGCGCAGATGAAATTGTATTCTATGATATTACTGCCTCCCACGAAAAAAGAGCTCTCTTTTTAGATGTAGTTTCTAAAGTAGCAGAAAATATCTTTATTCCATTTAGTGTTGGCGGTGGTATCTCATCTCTACCTAAAATGCGTGAAGTTCTTTTGGCAGGAGCTGAGAAAGTATCATTAAACTCCGCAGCAGTAAAAGAGCCTACTCTAATATCAGAAGGTGCTTACGCATTTGGTTCTCAAGCAATCGTGGTTGGAATGGATGTTCTAAAAGTGGAACACACAAGTACAACTCCATCAGGTTATGAAATTGTTGTTCAAGGCGGTAGACTACGCACCGGTAAAGATGCGCTTCAATGGGCTTTAGAGTGTGAAAGATTAGGCGCAGGTGAAATCTGCCTAAATTCAATTGATGCCGACGGCATGAAAACAGGTTACGAACTCTATCTTACTAAAATGATTTCAGATGCTGTTTCAATTCCTGTAATTGCTTCCGGTGGTGCGGGCGAACCTAAACACTTGGCAGAAGCTTTAGAAGTGGGTGCAAGTGCGGCTCTTGTTGCTTCAATTGTGCATAATGACCAGTACCCAATACCGGTTATAAAATCTTATTTATCTCAAAATGGAATTAAAGTAAGAAATGTATAGATAAATTGAGAAGTTAGAAACACAATCTAGATTTTTTATAGAAATTAAAAACAGAGGGGGAAAATTTCGTCTTTTAATAAAAACGAGATTTTCCCCCTTTTGAATTAAGGTATGTTTCTAAATTCATTTTTTTGCATTTTTTCTGTCTAAAAGATGATTTTTTATTCAGTTTATGTATGTTTAAATACACTGCACTTCATAAAAAATCACTTTTAGTTAAAAACTCTACAAAATTTTTGAGTTTAGAAACACACCCTAATATATAAATTTATATTAGATATCTTTTTGACAATTTTTTGCTCTTTTGATGAAAGTATCAATATCTTTTTTTGTTGTAGCAAAAGAACACATAAATCTACATTCATGAATTTCCGGTGCAATTTCATAGAAGTAATATTCTTCTTGTAGTTTTGCTATAAGTTTTGGTGGCATAATAGCAAACACGGCATTAGCTTCAGTCGGACGAGAAACCGATATCATAGGAACTGTTGAAAGTTCACTCGCAAGATATTGAGCCATCGTATTCGCATGAGTTGCATTTTTAAGCCATAAATCTTCTTTAAAGAAAGCTATAAACTGCGCCGCTATAAATCTCATTTTAGATAGGTGCTGCAAGCTTTGTTTACGCATTTGATAAAAATCTTTTGCAAGCCCTTGATTAAAATAAATAACAGCTTCGCCCATCATCATACCATTTTTTGTTCCGCCAAAGGAAAGAACATCAATTCCGGCATATTTGGTAAAATCTTTAATATCACAGCCAAGTGCAGCAACTGCATTTGCAACACGTGCACCGTCCATATGCACATATAAGCCATTGTTATGTGCAAGTTTTGTGATAGCTTTTATTTCATCAATTGTATAAACTGTTCCTTGCTCCGTAGTCTGTGTGATAGACACAAGCGCAGGTTTTACATGATGAAAGTTAGTAAGATCGAGAAGATAGTGTTGCATTGCCGCCGGAGTAAGTTTGCCATTTTCCGCAGGCACAGGTAATACTTTTGAACTTGTACACGCTTCCGGCGCACCGCATTCATCTGTATTAATATGAGCAATATCCGTACAAATTGTTCCATGCCATTGACGAAGAATTGATTTCATCGCAAGCACATTTGCTCCGGTTCCATTAAGAGCATAATAGATATCAATATCTTGCCCAAAAATTTTTCTAAATTCCACCTCAGATGCAGCACAGTATTCATCTTCGCCGTAAGGCTTACAGGAATCAACGTTAGCGCTTTGGATAGCCTCCATTATAAGAGGGTGCACACCCACAGTATTATCGCTTGCAAACATGCAGTTCATAATAAATCCTTATTATTTAAATATGTTCGTATAGACTTCAAGAGTTTTTTCCGCAAATTTATCAAGAGTTACATCAGCAAGTTTTTCTTTCTGACTACGCTTTAACTCTTCAAGCCAAATATATTCTTTTGAAGAAGTATCGTCAAGTGCAAGAGAAAGCCTAATTAAAAATTCTGCTGTATTGTCGGTATCACCTGTATTAAAGCGAGCATTCTCTTCTAATAAATCCGGCATTACACCGATATTTGATGAAATTAGTGGAACTTCACACGCCATAAACTCAAGCGCTGCCCTTGCAATTGCTTCTGAACCTATTGATGACAGAATGGCAGCATCGCACATATTCAATACATCATTAACATTCTCAACCTTGCCTGTAATGAGAATTTTATCTCTAATATTATTTTTTTCAGCCAAGTCATAAAGTTCTTTACTCGTACTTACTTCATCAAAGCCTATAATACAAAGTTTCAGATTTTTAGCTCTATCATTTTTATATAGTGCTTTTGCAAGAGCTATAATTGTTTCGATTTGTCCTTTTATTGGGTCTAATCTACCTAGCAGACCTATAACCTTATCTTGCTCTGTATAGCCAAACTTTTTACGAGTTTCTTCTCTATTGAGAATGTCGGGATAGAAATTTCTTGTATCCACTCCGCCGATAATCATCGAAAGTTTAGCTTGAGGAACGTTTAGCTTTTCTTGCAGATTATTTTTTATGCGTGAATTTGTTGCAATAACGGCATCACTTATGGTTGAGTAAAAATATCTATTGAGGAAAGTATTTTTTGCAAATCTTTGGTCTCCCCTCGTACGCACAAGTTTAAATCCATACTTCTTTTTTAAATAGATAAATAAAGGAAAAAGTTCCCCTCTATGACAATTTACAATATCAGGCTTTTGTTCTTCTATTACTCTTTTCAAAAACTGCATAATCTTAGGAAGATTTTTTACTTTTTTTTGATCATAAGGCAAAGCAATTTTTGGAATATTCATTTTAATTGCATTATTATCAGCTTTTGTCCCCTCAAGTGTAAGGACTGTAGAATTATGCCCAAGCTCACATAATTTCTTGCTTACTTGCATTGCATACCAAGCTGTAGCATTGAAAAATCGTACATTCACAATATGGAGGATATTAAGCTTCTTCATACAATACCTTCGTAAGTGTTAAGCCTTGTGCGGGCGCAGTTGGATAAATTGATGTTCTTTCCTTTGCCTCAATAATATCTTTCACTTGCATATAGTCAATCTTTCCTTGCCCTACATGCACCAATAAGCCAATAATATTCCTAATCATTTGCTTTAGAAAACCGCTTCCTTTGAACTCTATCGAAAAATGGTATTCACTTAGTTGATGTACTTTTATATATTCCATCACGCGTACCGTATGCGCAAGCTCCGTGCCTGTATTTTGAAAGCTTTTAAAATCATGCTTGCCTATAAAGAATGGTAAAGCTTTTTCAATCAGTTCAAAGTCTACTTTTCCGCATACCCATGTGAATGGATAAAGCCTAGGTGACACATAACTTACATCGGTCCAAAGAGAATAATTATAAATTTTTCCGCAGGATTCAAATTGAGCATGAAAATCATCTTCTACTTCAATTGCTTCTTTTATTCGGATATCATGTGGAAGTACTGTATTAATTGCTCTTCGCCAATTTATATTCTTAGGATTAAATGGAATTTCGCAGTGAGCTACTTGTTCATCAGCGTGCACCCCACTATCTGTTCTGCTTGCGCCTATAACTCTTATCGGAGTTTTTAGGACTCTAAAAAAAGCTTTTTCAAGTTCTGCCTGAATAGTTGGAGTATACGCACTTGTTTTTTCTTGTATCTGCCAACCGCAGTAATTTGTACCCACATAGGAAATAAGAAGTTTCAGTTTCATTTTAAATAGATAGCAAACTTAACTATGAAAGTCAAAAAAGAGATTAAACACAAAAAAAGTGCAGAAAATAATTCTGCACTTTTTGTAAACAACTTTAAAGCACTAATTATGCAATGTTGTTAACAGCTTTTGCAAGTCTTGATACTTTACGAGCAGCTTTTTTCCAGTGGATTACACCTTTACCTGCTACGGTATCTAGAGTAGAGGTTGCTTTTGTAAGTGCAAGAGCTGCAGCTTCTTTGTCGCCACTAGCAACAGCTGTTTTAACTGCTTTTACAACGTTTTTAATACGGGTACGTGCTGCGCGGTTACGTTCGTTACGTTTTTCGCTTTGCTTATGACGTTTGAGTGCTGACTTATGGTTTGCCATGCTGTCTCCTTAAGAATTTGTTGGAAATGTATTTCGATTAATAGTCAAGTTTTAACTTGTAAAATCCTTTTTTCGAGCAATTATTATAAGGAAATTGTAAAACTTGTCAAGCCTCTGTCATGTATTAATTTAAATTTTTTTACAAATCAATTTTTAAGGGAAAAATCGTATTAAACCAGCTTAATAGACAGTTCAATTTTGAAATTTTCCCTTAAATTCGACATTTTTACAAAATTTAATTTAAAGTTTTTCTTTTACCTTTGCTTTAAACAAGCAACATATCGTTCAATGAACCACCTGCCGGCACCATTGGATATACGTTTTCTTCACGCACTACCTGAACATCAATAATTGCTGCTTTTGGTGATGAAAGAGCTTTTTGCAAAGTTGGAACTAGCTCTTCTCTGGAAGTGATTTTATACCCTTCTGCGCCATAAGCTTCTGCAAGTAGTGGAAAGTTTGGTTGATCTGTCATCGGAGTAGAAGCATAGTTCTTTTTATAGAAAAGTTCTTGCCACTGGCGAACCATTCCAAGATATGAATTGTTCAAGATAAGAATTTTTACAGGAAGATTATTACTTACCGCTGTCATAAGTTCTTGAATATTCATCTGGATTGAACCATCACCGGCTACGTCGATAACAAGTTTATCAGGGAAAGCACACTGTGCACCAATTGCCGCAGGTAAGCCATATCCCATTGTTCCAAGACCGCCTGAAGTCAAGAAAGTACGTGGTTCGTTTACATTTAAGAACTGCGCTGCCCACATTTGGTTTTGACCAACTTCGGTTGTGAAGATAGCATCGCCTTTTGTGATTTCTTTTACTGCTTCAATAACTTCTTGAGGTTTTAGCTCGTCAGTGCTTTCATGGTAAGCAAGAGGATGTTCTTTTTTCCATGTTTGGAGCTGTTCTCTCCATGCGCTTGAGTCTGCAATTTCTTCAGGACTTTTAGCTTTCATTGCTTCGAGCATACCTATAAGAGCTTCTTTACAGTCGCCAACTACAGGCACGTCAACCGCAATATTTTTACGGATACTTGTTGGATCTATGTCAATATGAACAATTTTTGCTTTTTTCGCGAAAGTTTTTACTGCACCTGTAACCCTGTCATCGAAACGAGCACCTACTGCAATGATTAAATCTGCGTTTGATACTGCTTGGTTTGCAGTATAAGTTCCGTGCATTCCTAACATACCCATAAATAAATCATTGTCACTAGGATATACACCTAAGCCCATTAGAGTTGAGCTTACAGGAATTGAATAAGTATTTGCTAATTCACGAAGTTCTTCGTGTGCGTTTGCTATAATAGCTCCGCCGCCTACCAATAACATTGGTGCTTTTGCTTTTGCAAGCAAGTCACATGATTTACGGATTTGATGCGGATTCGGTTTAACTGTAGGGTTATAAGAACGCATATAAACTGTTTCAGGATATTCAAAAGTAGTTTTTTGGTTCATCATATCTTTTGGAAGATCTATAAGAACCGGTCCCGGTCTACCTGTACGAGCAAGGTGGAATGCTTGTTTAATTGTAAGAGCAAGCTTACTTACATCTTTAACAAGATAGTTATGCTTTGTACATGAACGAGTAATACCTAAAATATCAACTTCTTGGAAAGCATCGTTACCAATTAAATGAGTATGTACTTGACCGGTAAAAATAACCATTGGAATTGAATCACAATAAGCAGTCGCAATACCGGTGACAGTATTTGTTGCGCCAGGCCCTGAAGTTACCAGACAAACACCAACTTTTCCTGTTGCTCTTGCATAACCATCAGCCGCATGAGCTGCGCCCTGTTCGTGACGAACAAGTACGTGATTAACTTCTGGGTGATTTGTCATTTCATGATAAAGATCAAGCACAGCACCGCCGGGATACCCGAAAATTGTGTCTACACCTTCTTTTTTTAGACATTCCATTATAATCTGACAACCGGTCATTTTCATAGTATTTACCTTCCTCATCTCGCTAAAATATCTTGTAATGACAGACTATAAATTTTCTTTAGTGGAAAGTCAATTCAATGTTTGCATCATTTATGTTTTATTTCTATAAATTTAAAAGCATTTTATTAATAAAACATAGTTTTATTTTAAACAAATGACTTTAAAAGAGAAAATCCGTGCTTTTTTAGGGCACGGACTCGCTCAGGTACATCTATTTTTTTTGTGGAGAAACTAACTTGAGTTTCAAATTTTTCTTGAGTGTTACTCTACTTCCATCCATTTTCTTAGGATAAGAATTGACATTTCAAAATTTCTTTCGGCTCTGCTGAGTGTAATAGTTTTCAGTTCTTCTATTCTCTGTCGGGTTTCTACAATGCCAATAGCTCTTGTTCTGGAGTTAGCCGGCAGAGTATTGTTCTGGATACTATTTTGCACGGCAGGGCTAAGCTGCTTTTGCTTTTGAGTCATGCATCCATTCCCTCACAACTGAAATTGTTTGTTCCATGTTACGCTCTGCAAGTTGAAGAGCTTTTAGTTTTATATCTTCAAGAGTTAGATGATCTTCTACTACATAGATTGCTGATTCTGCAACGGCTTGTTGTGAAAGTTTTTCTCTCATTTCAATACGTTTTGCTTCTTCTTCTTGTGCTTCATAAAGAGCATATTGTTCTTCAGCAGCCGGTAAGCCTTCTAATCCTTCTAAAATTTCTCCACCTTCAACACGTGGGCGAATAAGGTTCATTACGATTGGTCGAATAATAATCATGATGAATAAGAAGATAAGAAGAGCTGTAAGAAGTGGTTTTATCATTCTGCTTGCAAAATCTGCAAGAAGTTCTGCCGGATTTGCTTCTTTGAGTAAATCATTTTCACCAAAAGCAATGTTATTTACTTCAATTGTATCTCCGCGAGTTGCATCAAAGCCTACTGCATTTGCTACAAGTTGACGAATGCTTGCAAGTTCTTCTTCTGTGCGTGGTACGTATGTATAGCCACCATTTTCATCTGCAATATAACTTCCATCAACTGCAACTGCGATTGATAAGCGGTTTACAGCACCCATTTGACCAATAACATTTTCTTCAACTTTATTGATTTCATAGTTAGTTGTACGCTGCTCTCTTTGACCAGTTTGTGTTGATACTGACTCAGAAAGTCCATCACCACGGAAGTTAGCATCAGGTGAACCACCTTCTAAGTTAGCTGAACCAGTTTGAGTTTCTTCACTTCTCTGCTCTGAACGTACTACTTGGCTTTCAGGATCAAAAGTTTCTCTACGGAGTGTGCGTTGGCTATAGTCTAAGTCAGCATTAACTTTTGCTATCGCTTTACCAGGACCTAAAATTGGTGAAAGGAGTTGGTTAATATTGCTTTCAAGAATGCTTTCATAGCGCATACGGTATTCTAATTGATTGTTGTTTGCGCCTAAACCTTCTTCATCAGGAATATAGATTGCTCTACCTGAACTATCTGCAATAGAAACATGACTTCTATCAAGACCTTCTATCGACATAATCATTAAGTTTACGATGCCGTTAACTTCTGAAGGAGTCATTTTTTTACTACTATTTTGGAGTCGTAATACAACTGAAGCAGAAGGAACTTGTTGTTCTTCAATAAACAAACTTCTTTCAGGTAT
Organism: uncultured Desulfovibrionaceae bacterium; assembly: GCA_964369185.1. Taxonomy (GTDB): domain Bacteria; phylum Desulfobacterota; class Desulfovibrionia; order Desulfovibrionales; family Desulfovibrionaceae; genus CAYJAZ01. The sequence continues at coordinate 13,845 of CAYJEN010000010.1, read as the reverse complement.
AACTAAGTGAACACGAGCACTTTCAACGTTTGGCATTTCACCAAGAGTACGTGCAAGTTCACCTTGAAGAGCTCTTTGGTAATTGATACGTTGAACAAATTCTGTTTGACCCATTTGAACTTCATCAAAAATTTCAAATCCAATACCGGAACCTACTAAATTACCTTCACCGGCAATTTTCACACGTAGATTATAAACCATATCTTCCGGAACGGTAACTGTTTTTCCTGAATCGGTTAATTGGTAAGAGATGTTTTCACTCTCTAAATATGTAACAACCTTATTTGCATCTTCACTTGCAAGGTTAGTATATAAAACTTCATAGCTTGGCTTGTTCAACCATAATACAAACAAAATAAATGCTGTAATAACTACAAGTGTCATACCTAATACAAGCAGGCGTTGGTTTGAACCAAGTTTACCCCAAAAGTCTCTTGCTTTTGTGGTTGCGGTATCTACCATGTTAGTTTTTGGTGTATCCATAGTGTTCTCCTAATGCGTGTCAAAAATAAATAGAATGTATGTTTGACATTGCAAAGAACGTGCCAGCTTGTAAAAATCCTCTATTTATCAAAACTCAATTTTATAACACACTGTTAACACTATTAAATACTTAACAAAAAGAACTGTCAAATTAAAGACTTAAGACTTGGCACGCTTATTGCTACAGTACATTTATAAATATAAAAAATCAAAACTCAAAGAAAGTAATTTTCTCGAGGGGGCTATATGCAAAATGGAGTATATACTGGACTATTTGGTGCTTTAAGTGCCGAACACCGTTTAGCTATTATTACAAACAACTTAGCTAACGTGAATACTACCGGTTATAAAAATGACAAAGTAGCTTTTAAGGATACTATGATTCACTTTGCTCATGACTATGCGCGTGAACCATTAGAGAATCTTCGTTCAAAACCACTCTTTCCGGAAGCTCATCTTCTTTCAAGAGTACGTTTAGCAGTTGAAAAAACTGATTTCTCTCAAGGGTCAATGGCATACACAGGAAATCCGCTTGATGTTTCGCTTGCAGGTGATGGATTCTTCAATGTTCTTACACCGCAAGGGCAGATGTATACACGAAACGGTGCTTTTAGTCAAAATGCTGACGGAACTTTAATTACAAAGCAAGGTTACGCAGTTCTTGGTGAGGGCGGACCTATTGTTATTCCGGAAGGAACTAATAAAGTTATTATCTCAGAAGACGGTAGAGTATTTGCCGATGAAGAAGAAATAGCAACTTTCCAAATTACTGCCTTTGAAGATCCTTCACGTGATATGGAAAAAGTTGGTATGAACCTTTATAAGCTTCGTGATGGCGCTGTTCCTGTTGAAGAAAATCCATTTGAAAATGGTTTAGTAGTAAATCAAGCTTCTATAGAAAAAGCGAACGTAAACGTTGTTACCGAAATGGTAAAAATGATTGAAGTTCAAAGAACGTTTGAAGCTAACAGTAAAGTTATGCAAACGGCTCATGCCTTAGATACCGAAGTTATCAGTAAAGTCGGAAGACCTAAGTAATATAAATCTAACTAGGGTGTGTTTCTAAATTCAGAAATTTTGTGGAATTTTCAATAAAAATTTCTCTTTGAAGCAGAAAAAGTACAAAAGAATGAATTTAGAAACATACCCTGAATAAACACTACCCTTTATAAGGAGAAAATATTATGATGCGTTCATTATGGACAGGTGCAACCGGTATGGTAGCACAACAGTTAAATATCGACGTTATTTCAAACAACTTAGCAAACGTAAACACTGCCTCTTTCAAAAAGAGCCGTGCTGAATTTGAAGATTTAATGTACCAAAACATGCGTATTGCCGGTTCTTCAACCGCCGGTGACAATCAAGTTCCGGTTGGTATGCAAGTCGGTATGGGTGTTCGTTCAGTAGCTGTTCATAAGTTCTTTGATCAGGGCGACTTCCAAAACTCAGGTAATCCACTTGACGTTGCTATCGAAGGCGATGGTTTCTTCCAAGTAGCTGTTGGAGATCAAACAATGTATACAAGAGCAGGCGCATTTAAGCTTGATTCAGAAGGTACTATCGTAACTGCAAATGGTTACGTTTTACAACCTGAATTCAGTGTTCCTGCTGAAACTCGTTCAATTGCTATCTTAGAAAATGGTACAATTTCATGTATCGATGGAAATGGCGAGGAAATTGCCACCAGCGATATTCCACTTTATACCTTTGTAAACCCAGCCGGTTTAGATGCTCGTGGTAGAAACCTTTATACTCCAACTGTTGCTTCAGGTGATGCTGTTGAGGGTGTGCCTGGTGAAGAAAATGTTGGAACTTTAGCACAAGGTTTCTTAGAAATGTCCAACGTTGAAATCGTAGATGAAATGGTAAACATGATTGTTGGTCAGCGTGCTTATGAAATGAACTCAAAATCAATTCAAACATCTGATACAATGTTACAAACTGCTGTTCAACTCAAAAGAACATAATTAATCAGTAAAGGAGGAGAATACAGATGTATAATACTAAGTTACAGAAAATCTTTTTTGTATTCTTCATCTTTTGTGTTTTCTTTATACAAGAAAGCTTTGCGGCAGACTGGCGTATTAAAGTCTATGATTCTGCCATTGCTGAAAATGATATTGTTACCCTCGGAGATATTGCTGAACCTCTTGGTTCGATATCTCCGGCAGATTGGGGAAGACTTAAAACAATTCAACTTTTCGCTGCACCAAATGTTGAAGGTAAAGCCTTTCAAATTTCTAAGAAAAAGCTTCAAGAGTCTCTTGAATATGTTTTGGGTGACAGTGCAAGCTACCTTATTCTACCAAACTCACTTGCTATTCAAAAAAAAGGTGACTTGCTAAGAGAAATCGATCTTATGCGCCTTGTACAGCAATCATTACAGCACTCACTTTCTCAACTTGATGGCACTTTTGAACTTACAGATTTCCGCCTTCCTCCTTATATTTTCTTACCTACAAAGGGGCAAAGAGTGGAACTTGAAACAAAAGATGTTGAAGCTGGGAGAAACTCCTTAAAATTTCATATCAAAGAACTTGATAACTCTACTGTAAAACGTTTTACCGGCAGTGTGTTTGTCAATCTTTGGAGAGAAGTCCCTGCTCCTCTTCAGCCTTATAATAGAGGGGATAGACTTCAACCAGATAACCTTACCTACATAAGAAAAAACCTTGCTTACATAAAAGGTGAACCTTGGGATGGGAAAGGTGGCCCGTGGCAATTTAAAAGTGCTGTTGGCGTTGAACAACCAATATTAATGAGTGACTTAGTTCCACTTGCAATGATTCGCAAAGGTCAACTTATTACTATTCAATATCAAAAAGGTAACGTTACAGTGGCTCAACAAGGGCAAGCTCTTGAAGATGGTGGACCTGGTGATGTTATCAATGTTAGAAACACTCAAAGTAAAAAACTTGTATTTGGCACAGTTTTAAACGATTCAACTGTAGTCACACAATAGAAGGATAGTAAGATGAAAAAATTAGCAAGTCTTCTTCTCTGTATTATTTCTCTTTCTGCTTGTACAGCAGCAGAGGAAAAACCAACCCCTATTATGCCTGTAACTCAACCTATGGCATACCAAGAACCGGCTCCTACTTATTCAAATCCAGGTTCACTTTTCAACCCGAATGATCCTGTAGATCTTTATGCTGACGGGCGTGCTCGCCGTGTTGGAGATGTTATTCTTATCAATGTTGTTGAATATAGTGAAGCTGAAAGTGAAGCAAACACATCAACAGGTAAAAGTTCTAACACAAATCTAGGTGTAAATGCTTTCTTCGGAAAAAGCAGTATTCCCCTTTTGGGTGCGGTTGGAACTGAAGATATGTTTGGTGCTACGAGTGAATCAACTTTCAGTGGTGATGGTTCAACCGATCGCGCAAATTACGTTCAAGCAACCGTTGCTGCTCGTGTAGTTCGAGTATACGCTGACGGGCTTATGCAAGTTGAAGGTGCAAGAGAAACTCGTGTAAATAATGAAACTCAATACATTGTTGTACGTGGACTTGTAAGACCTCGTGATGTTTCTTCTGAAAATACTATTAATTCAACATCTATGGCAGATGCGCAAATCGAATACTACGGTTCAGGTGTTATCTCTGACAAACAAAAACCGGGCTGGCTTACAAGGTTACTTGATGTAGTATGGCCTTTATAATATTTTCTAAAAAGTAAGTGCACGCGGTGAAATTTAGAATTATAAGATAAGTTTCATTAAGCAAAAAAAAGAGGCTTTCTTTATGATAACAAATCATAGGAAAGCCTCTTTCATTTTAATAATTAGAGATAGAAATTATTCAAATCTTGATACGTTTGTGATAACTACCATATCAAGCGGAACATTTCCATGCTCACCAACTTCTTTAGTTTTTAGCTTGCGGATTTTATCAAGTGTTTCTTCACCTTCGATAACTTGACCGAATACGCAATAACCGAAGTTTTCATCTGATGTATCAACATGATCAAGCTCTTCGTTATCTTCTAAGTTGATGAAGAATTGAGCTGTTGCGGAATGAGGTTCAGATGTGCGAGCCATTGCAATAGTATTTTTTGCGTTTTTAATACCATTAGTTGCTTCATTTTCAATAGGAGCATTTGTCGGTTTTTCGTCCATACGAACACCAAGACCGCCGCCTTGCACCATGAAATCATTAATAACACGGTGAAAAATAGTATTTTTGTAGAAATCATCATCTACATAAGCAAGAAAGTTTGCAACTGTTTTTGGTGCTTTATCATCAAAGAGTTCAATAAGCATATCACCTGATGATGTTTCCATTAATATAATTGTGCTCATATTTATTTACCTTTTTTAGTTAGCTTGTGTAGCTTTCAAATCTGCAACAAGTTCTTTTAATGTTTTTGAACTTTCTGTATAGTTTGCTTCAACATTTTCAATAGAGCCATTAGCTAGATTCATAATAGTTGTAGGCTTTGTAAGTTTAATTTCAATTGTGCCCGGCTTTACCCACATTTTAGCAATTGTATCAATTATAGATGCAAATTGAGGAGCATCAGCTTTTGCCATTTCTACTAAACCGTTTACAGTCATATCCATTTGTTCAAAGTTCATGCCTTGTTTTGTTTCAGCATAATTTACTAAACGTGGAAGAAGACCTTTATCTTCGTATTTAATGTTAGCTGAATTTAGTGTTGAGCCAAGAATTGCAAATTGGTCAGTAACAAGTCCGTCCATTGGAATTGGAGTTTTAATTGTTCCGCCATAGCTCATATCAGCCACATCTTTAATGGAAGCTTTATTTGTGTAGTCTAACACGTCTAAAGTTTCATTTAGTTTTAGCTCTACTGCGCCGTTAATTAGGAGTTCTTTCAAAAGAAGATCTTTTGTAATATTTGGGATTCCCATAAGTGTTGTAGCTGTTTCTGAAAGTTTGAAATCTTGCACACCGTAGTTTACTTGAATAGGTTCCGCTTGAGTTTTAATTCCAAACTCTTTCATTGAAGCTAATTCGCTTTGAGCAAGATTAATCACTAAGCCTGAAAACTTTATATCCTGATTGAAAAGGTATTTAATATCTTCAAGCACTAAGTTTGGTTCTGCATTAGGATTAAGTTCATACTCTTGAATAAATCTGAAAAGTTCTGCCATAATTTTTGCTGTTGGCATTGGAAAATCATCCATTTTCATTTCAGCAAGAGTAATTTTTAAATTCTCCATTGGTGCATCAATAGTAGTATTTTTCATACTAAAATCAAAAGAAGTGCCACTTGCTGAGGTTGCTGCAAGAGATTCTATAAGAAGACTTCCTGTTCCTGCAAGTTTATCTTCTATGCGATAGTTTTTAATTTCTGATGAATCAAGTTTGAACATAAGAATTCTTTCCCATGCTGACTCGTCCATAAGTTTTTTTTGAAGCGCTTCTTGAAGAAGTGCAAGGTTTTGTTTATAACCTTTAACTGTATAGCTTTCATAAGAAAGACTTAGAGCCGGTGGAACAGTTGTGCTGAAATTTTCAACATAGATTTCATCTGCAACAACTGGATAGTCGCCTGATGTAGCTGATAGGGAATCTGTATTGAATCCTGTTAGTACTACTTTATCAACAAGGTATACGATATTGTCAAGTTTTTCAGTTCCAACTATTTCAATACCTGAAATTACAAGTTCTTTTGAAAGTAAGTCGAACTTAATGTCAGATGCGCTTACATCCGCATATTCAGGTGCGCTAACAATAAGAGTTTTTACTTCTGCTACAATATCACTTTCAATTTTTTGTTTTGCAAAAAGACCACCGCCAACGAGTGCTGCTATAACGGCAACAGATATAACAATTTTTTTCATTCTATTTCCTTATATTACATTTATTTGAAAACTTGAAGCTTCACTCCAAGGTTTTTCACTGGCATATGTACTATGCATTAATTAAAATTTCCAACATCAAACCCAAGCGAACTCAATATCACCCATATTACTAAAAGAAATTCATTTGGAAATATTATAGACGTTAGAAATAAAGCTATACTCAAACACATAGCAACAATAATAAATAATCTCTTCATAGTATCTCATTCAACTAGCTGATTTTATAAAACTTGTTTCAAGAACTGCTGTAAACGTGGATGCTGTGGATTTTCAAAAATTTCTTTAGGGGTACCTATTTCAATAATCTGACCATGATCCATAAATACTACTCTATCTGCTACTTCTCTTGCAAAGCCCATTTCGTGAGTAACAACAATCATTGTCATTCCTTCGTTTGCAAGGGTTACCATAACATCTAAAACTTCACCCACCATTTCAGGGTCGAGCGCAGATGTTGGTTCATCAAAAAGCATGATTTCAGGTTGCATTGCTAAAGCTCTAGCTATTGCCACCCTTTGTTGTTGACCGCCTGAAAGCATTGATGGGTAAGAATTGATTTTATCTGACAATCCCACTTTCTTCAATAGTTTTAGCGCAATTTCTTCTGCTTCTTTTTTTGGTGTTTTTTTCAACTTCATAGGAGCTACTGTTAAATTGCGTAGTACGCTCATATGAGGAAAAAGATTAAATGATTGGAATACCATACCAAGATTTTGACGCATTTTATTTACATCGTGCTCATCACTTGCTATGTCCATATTATTAATCAAGATACTTCCTTGATTAATGGTTTCTAGTCTATTGATTGTACGTAAAGCTGTGGACTTACCTGAACCAGATGGTCCTATGATTACAACTTTTTCACCTGCTTTTACATCAAGAGAAACATCTTGTAAGGCTGCGAGTTGACCAAAGAATTTCCATACATTTCTCATGGAAATTACCGGTTTTGAGCTATTATCTTTGATCTCTGTCATATTTTGACAACCTCCCTTCAAGATGACTTACGCCTTTAGATAAAATAAGCGTAATTATAAGATATACTAATGCAATAATAGTATAAGTTTCAAAGTATTCAAATGTTTGTGCAGCATATTCTCTTCCTCGACGAAGAAGATCAGCTACTGCGATGATTGATACTAATGAAGTATCTTTAAGCATTGCAATACATTCATTACCAACTGGTGGTAAAATTGTGCGCATTGCTTGTGGAAGAACAACGATTACCATTGTTTGGAATCTGTTGAATCCTAGTGAACGTGCAGCCTCTGTTTGCCCTTTATTTACAGCAAGTATACCGGCTCTAAACACTTCACCCATGTACGCACCATAACAAAAGCTAAGCGACGCAACCGCTGCTACGATTGGAGATACTTGTAAAATAGCTCCAAGCGCATAGTATATATAGAAAAGCTGCATTAAAAGAGGTATACCACGTATGACTTCAACATATGTAGACGCAATTAAGTTAATAGCTCTATTTCGTGATAGTTTTCCTAAACCTGTAAGTAAACCAATTGGAATTGCCAATACAATTGACATAATAGTAACTTCAAAGGTTACAAGTAAACCGTCCGGCACAAACTTCATTACATTCCAGTATGGATCCGGTTTTAGCGTACATAGAGCAATTAAGGTGCCTACCGCTAAAACAAAAGCAATATTCCAAGCTTGAAAAATGCTTTTATTTCTTGGATCCGGAATCGATGCACCCTCGGTAAGAATGTATGGAACTTTTATATCTTCCTTCATTGGGTCTTTGTTGTCTTCTGTCACTGTGGGACACCTCTCTAATATTGTATCTATTATTATCTAAGCCATTTTTGAATTAAAGCTTCTTCAGTACCGTTTTCTTTTACTTTTTTGATACCTTCGTTTAATTTTGCAAGTAATTCTTCATCGTTTTTACGTAAAGCAAAACCAAAGTCTTCTGACATTGTACTTTTATCAACGATTTTTAATTGACCAGCATAATCTTTGCTTTTTTCTGCATAGTTATAAGCAACTAAGTCATCACAAACAACAGCGTCGATACGACCGTTTTTCAAGTCTTCCATTGCAAGACCTACTTCATCATATGTTTTTGCAACCGCTTTTGCATTAAGATCAGGCAAGAAGAGCATACCTGTAGTTCCGATTTGTCCGCCCGCTGTTTTACCGTCTAAGTCAGCAAATTTTGCGATTGGAGAATCTTCACGCACAACTAAAGCTTGGAAGTTTTCGTGGTAAGGTGTTGTAAACGCCATTACTTTTTTACGATCATCAGTAATTGTTACAGATGATGCAATAACATCACACTGTTTTGAACCAAGAGCTGCGAAGATACCGTCCCAAGCAGTGTTTCTAACTTCTGCTTCTAAACCGGCTTCTTTAGCTACAGCTTGGATATAGTCGATAGCATAACCAGCTACGTTTTTATTTTCATCAAGCATTTCAAATGGAGGCCAAGTTGCATCAGCTGCAACAATAATTTTTTCAGCCAAAGCATTTGTTGCTTGTAAGCTACCTAAAGCTATGCACGCCAAAACAAAAAGATTTTTCATTATACGCATAATAATCTCCTCAAAAAAATTTGCTCCATCATGTATCATGCAAGCACAAATGTCAAGGTTAAGGGGATTTTAACAAATTAAACAGTATTTTACTTTCTTCTAGAGTTTTTTCTAAATTAAGAGATTTTTCGCTCGAGAAAAGAAAGTTAATATTCTTTCACTTGATGTCAATTATAATAATGATCTTAACTTTCTGAAATATAAAGATAAAGAAATAAAAATAGCTGAATTAGCATATATTTAAAACAAAAAACATCTCAAACTTTCGTCTAAGATGTTCAAAACTTTAAAGTGTTTCGGTATTAGTTCAGTATAATGCAAATTGGGGAAATTATTTTTTTGATGATAAACTTTTTTTGTTACTATAAACCTAACCTGTGGAGATTTGGTTTTGCATTATACTGAACCACTGCCAAAATAGAAAGAGATAGGAGGTATTCTTTAAGTTAGTTGCGGCTAACGTCATGAGTTAGTTATAGCTAACCAGAAGATTAATGTCAAGCACTTTTTTTATGCTTGCATATTTTTTTCTTTTTGATAGTCTTTTTCTGGGGAAATAGGGAGTAATAAAGTGAAAGAATCAGCAGAAAATTATCTTGAAACTATACTTGTACTTGAAAGTAGCTTAGAAAAAGTACGTTCTATAGATATTGTTAAGGCTACAGGATACTCAAAGCCAAGTATTAGCGTTGCTATGAAAAAACTCAAGCAAGCCGGCTTAATCGATATTGATACTGACGGCTATATCTATCTATCAGAAAGTGGTAGAAAAGAAGCCTCTTATATTCTAGAAAGACATACAATATTAGTTGATGCATTTTTAGAAATGGGAATAAGCCTTGAAGTTGCCGAAGAAGACGCTTGCCGCGTTGAACACGTAATAAGTGAAGAAACTTTCACAAAACTAAAAGAGTATTTTACAAAAAGAAAAAATTAATACTCAGTATTTATAACTTACTAGCCTTTTTACCTACCATGCATGATAGTAGTTCTGTTGTGCTGTATTAATTGTTAAGGAGATTTTATGCTAACTACAGATATTCACACTCATACATCATACGCTCATGGTGGTAGTACAGTTAAAGAAATGTTTGAAAAAGGACGTGAAATAGGTTTGAAAGTTCACGGATTTTCAGAACATTCCCCTCGCCCAATGGGTTACGATTACCCAAACGAATATCGCGAAAAACTTAAAGAAATGCTTCCTGTCTATGTAGCAGAAATTAAAAAACTCAAAGAAAATCAATCTGATGTAAAAGTTCTTTTCGGAATGGAAATAGATTGGATTGAAAATGAACTTGAGTTTGTAAAGCAAACTGCTTCAATGTATGACTTTGATTACACAATCGGCGGTATTCATTTTCTTGGAACTTGGGGATTTGATGCCGACCCTAAAGATTGGGAGAACCTAAGCTACTCACAAAAATCAATCTTTTTTGAAGCATATTACAAAACAATGCAAAAAATGATTGAAGCAAACCTTTTTAATACAATAGCTCATCCTGACCTCATTAAAATATTTGCAATTGAAGATTTTAAGAAATGGCGCTCTGAGAAAAAAAATCTGAATCTCATTCGTGAAACTTTAGTAATTGCAAAAAAATATAATATTGGAATGGAAGTTTCTACTGCCGGACTTCGTAAACCTTGTAAAGAAATCTATCCTTGCGAAGAAATTATGAATATAGCTGTGGAGCTTGAGTTACCTATCACCCTTGCATCTGATGGGCATTGTGTAAATACCATTGCATCACTTCATAAAGAACTTGAAGAGTATCTTAAGAAATTCTCAATTTTTTCTTATGTTTACTATGAGAAAGGACAGCCTGTTAAGGTTGAAATATAAAATATTATGAATCATTATCCTATAAATATTTACTCTAAAGATATATCTGCTTTAGTCATTGGCGCCGGAGAAGTTGGACTCAGAAAAATTGAGACTCTTCTCTTGCAAGGTGTTGAAAGTATATATGTTATAGATAAAAATCTACAGGAAAATGATTTCAAGTACAATACTAATCCTTTCGTAAAATTTAACGAAAAAGAGTTTTCCTCTATTGATTTAGAGGGAATTAACCTCGTCTTTATAGCAACCGACAATAAAGAACTAAATTCTTCTATTGTAAAAAAATGCAAAGAAAGAAGCTTGATGTGCAACGTGATAACAAATCCGCATGAAGGAACTTTTTCTTTGCCTGCCCTACTAAGACGTGATGAACTTCTGCTTACTCTTTCAACCGGCGGTTTAAGTCCGGCATTATCTAGGTCACTTAAAGCAGATATTGAAAATTTTCTCGATACAGGATATTGTGAACTTTGCTCTTTTCTTGGAAGATTAAGACCTAAAATTTTAGAGCTAAATCTACCATCTAAAGAAAACACAGAAATTTTTAGATTTTTTGTGTCTAGTCCATATAAAGAGTGCTTTCTTTCTTACTTTGCAGATAAAACAGAGGTAAGCACAAAAGCGGTTACAGAATGCATCCAAAAGAATTTCGATACTAATCTACAATTAATTATACAAGGGGAACTATGCTAGTATTACTCATATTAGGTCTTGTAAGTTATGCTTTTGCTTCAGCATTTCTAGCAATTTCCTTTATTGGAAAAAGCAAAACATTTAGCTCGGCCTCAAAATTATTTTCATTGTGCGGATTTGGAATACTTTCCATTATTCTTTATAAGCTTGCTACTCCTCTTCTAGAGGTTGGTGTTGTAGCGTCAAGAGATGTTTATCTTTTTGGATTTTCATGGATTTTTGTTCTTGCTACACTTCTTATATGGTATAAAATTAAAAACTCAATAGTATTCCTTCTTTCCTCTCCCCTTCTTTTTGTATTACTTCATACTGCAATGCTTGCGCAAGATAGTGAAAACCTTACCTATGTTCCACTTGAAGGTTTACTTTTTATTCTACATTTAGCCTGTATTTTTACTGCTCTTATCTCCTTATTTGCAGGCGGACTTTCAAGCATTCTTTTTCTTATTAAAGAGAAAGCTATGAAAATGAAAAAGAAAGAAACAAATTTTTTATCTCATGTTCCATCTTTGGAATCTCTTGATAAAGTGAATTATCTCGCCACGATGATTGGTTTTCCTTTTTATGTAATAGGGCTTGTTTGTGGCTTTATTTGGGCAGGAATAACTTGGGGCGATAGTTTTAGCGGTGATATAAAAGAAATTATTTCAATACTTGTATGTATTTGTTATGCTTTCTTATTCCATATGCGTATGGGGCTAGAGCTTAGAGGAAAGAAACCGGCACTTCTTATACTATTAATTTGTTGTATCAGTTTATTTTCTCTTTTTGGAATCAACATATTATTTGAAACACATCATAAATTTTAAAGATATAATCATGACAGATCAAAAGCATATAATTCTTATTGGAATGAATCATAACACTGCGACCGTTGAAATCAGAGAAAAATTTTCTTTAGCACCCTTTTGTAAACCTGAAGAAGAAGTTTTCAAGAAGCACTTCAATGATATCTGCTCTGAATTATTCATAGTTTCCACTTGTAACAGAGTTGAACTTCTTGCTATGACAACAAGTCTTTCCGGTAAAGAAGATTTAATCGCTCGTTGGGCGGAAATAAAAGGGCAAAAACCTCAAGAATTAGAAGCTCATGTTTTCGTACATACTGATGAAAGTGCTATTCAGCATCTTTTTGAAGTTGCCTCAAGCTTAGATTCTCTTGTTCTTGGTGAACCTCAAATTCTAGGTCAATTAAAGCAAGCATACAAGCAGTGTGTAGAAGCAAAAAGCGTAAATACTATAACTACAAGATTGCTTCACAAAGCTTTTTCTGTAGCTAAAAGAGTACGTACTGAAACATCTTTAGCATCTTCTGCTGTTTCAATATCCTATGCCGCTGTAGAACTTGCAAAACGCATTTTTGACACAATAAGCGAACATAAAGCTCTTATAATCGGTGCGGGTGAAATGGCAGAACTTGCGGCTCTTCACTTAAAGCAAGCCGGTGTTGAGAATATGTATGTTGCAAACAGAACCCTTGCAAATGCTGAAGAATTAGCAGCAAAAATATCTGGAATTGCAATACCTTTTGATGAAATTAAAACCTATCTTCCGCAAGTAGATATTATTATTTCGTCAACAGGTGCATCACACACAATATTATGTGCTGAAGATATAAAACCTGTTCTTAAAATTCGTAAAAATAAGGCTATGTTCTTTATTGACATTGCAATGCCACGCGATATCGACCCCGATGTTAACACCTTAGATAATGTTTATCTTTATGATATCGACGACTTAAAAGAAGTTGTTGAAGAAAATATGGCGTTTCGACGTGCCGAAGCTGAAAAAGCTCACCATATCGTAAAAGAAGAAACTGTTGATTTCAAAAAATGGGTGCAGTCTTTAGAGTGTCAACCGACTATCATAGCTCTAAATAAAAAAACAGAAGATATGATACGCTCAAGTGTAGATAAAGCTCTTTCAAAATATGAGCTTCCTGATGAAATTCGTAACGAACTTGAGCTTATGGTTCAATCACTTACAAGAAAAGTTAATCATGCCCCTCTCACTTACCTAAAACAGCACCATTCTTTAGACACCTCTATTTCTAATATTAAAAAAATATTTAGCATATAGAAAAATTCAATAATAATATTATATTACTTAGAAAATCATTAAGATTTTCTAAGTATTTTTATTTAACAAACATAAAATATCGTGAAAAATTGAACATTTAGATACAAAAAAAATTTAAAAAAAATATAATTCAAACATTCCAAACTCTTTAACATCAACATTTGTTACTTATTAATAAAGAACTCCTTCAACATTCCTAACACCCCGTTGACACTACTATTTTTCTATTGTAGGTTTTAGTCAAGAATTGTAAAAAGTAATTTGCAATTAAAAATTCCACTTGGAGGATAAGTTTATGGCTATAGTAGAACGTGTTGACGGTTTCTTTATTCCAAATGTATCTCTTATTGGCGCAGGCGCAG
>CAYJEN010000009.1:40020-43953 GCA_964369185.1 uncultured Desulfovibrionaceae bacterium | reverse complement strand
CGACTCTCTTATTTTACTCGCTAATTTATGCTAATTAGATAGAGTTTGTGATTTCTGGGAATACTTTGTAGAACATAATCCAAGCCATGAAGAGTGTAAGAGCAAGGTTGAATGATTGGCCACAAACATATAGGATAACCGGTTTACCACCTTTGAAGTGATAAGCAAGTTCACGGAAGTTAGAAGCAAGACCAATAGCAAGGAATGCAAGAGCAAAACACCAGCTTTTGATTGGTTTAGTGAATGATAATAAACCGTTATTGAAGAGTGAAGAAGTAAGGTTGATAGCGTCTACGCTTGCAAGAGCTTCACTTACGTATGAACAGAAGATACTTGCAGTTAAGAAACCAAGAACGAATTTAGGGAATCTGTGCCAGATTTCGTCAACACCAACTTTTTGTCCTTCTTTAGCGTCAACTTTAGTTACCCAGTAAAGAGCAACGAAGAATGCTGTAACACCGATAAGGATATTCTGAATCATTTTGATTGTAGCAGCAACTTGCATAGCTTTTGGTCCAATAAGAGCACCAGCAGCAGCAACAGCACCTGTTGAGTCAACAGTACCACCAATCCAAGCACCAGCAAGAACTTCAGGCATGCCAACAGCATTAGCAAATGCAGGGATAACAATCATCATGATAGCTGTAAATGTTAGGGAAAGACCGATAGAAAGTGTAAGTTCTTCTTTCTTCGCACCACAAGCTGATGCAGTAGCGATAGCAGCTGATGTACCACAAACAGACATATCAGCAGAGATAGTCATGTTAAGTGTTTTTGAAGGGATTTTAAGAACTTTTTGTCCGAAGATATAAGTTGTTACTAAAACAACAGGAGTAACAAACCATGCTACGAAGATACCAGGAACACCAATAGCAAGAAGCTTACCAAAGAGAACTTCAGCACCAAGCACTACAAGACCGGTTTTGATGAAGTACTCAACTTGAATAGCAGGCATAAGCCATTTTGGAGTTCCAACTGTATTAGCAACGATCATACCAAGCACAATAGCCATAACCTCAGCATTGATTCCGTAGAAGCTTGCTGTAGCATGTTTACCAAGAATGTTAGCAAGAACGGTAAGGGCATAAATTCCCATAAATCCAATGAAGAATTTAGGAACGTTGTAACCCATAAAAACACCGCCAACACTAAACATAGCACCAAAAATCAAACCAAGAACAATTAAGTTTGGAATTAAATTGTATGGTTTTGCAAGTTTAGCCTTTGCTTTTGAATAATCAGTAGAAGCTTTTTGCCATGCAGCAATAGTAGTTTTTGCAGCTTCGTTTGAAGAAGCAACTTCATAATTACTTGCTTTTGCAGCAGCTTCAGCCGCTACAGCAACATTATAAGCTTCATCAGCAGCTACTTTAAGCTCTTCTACTTTAGGTAGCATTTCAGCATTGCTTGCATCAGCAGCTGACTGTGAAAGATATAGAGCATCAACAGGATTTGATTTCCACTTAGCAGGAGTTTTGAAGAATGCTAAAAGAGCTTTAGGACCTTCTTCATTTTTTACTCCCAATGCTTTTTTCTCTGCTTTTGCATTGATAAGAGCAATAGTTTCAAAATATTGATTTTTTTCTTCAGCAGCAATTACACTTTCAATTGCTTTCAACTTTTCTAAATAAGGCTCTTTATAGGACTGAATAAAGTAAAAGTAGCCAAAAAGAATAACAAGAAAACCTAACCAAATTGCCCAATAGTCTTCTTTTTTCCACAAATCAGACCATGAGCTCTTCGCTCGGTCTACAACAACGTTGTCATTTTGTTCTGCCATAGTGACATCTCCTTCAAAAAATTGTGCAAATTTATTTTTTCACATACTGATATCAAATTACTATAATAAAAAGCGATTATTGTCAATAGAAAGATATAATAAAACTTTAGAAGTATTTATAGAAGAGATAAAAGTCATATTTTAGCTTATATTGTGAAAATTTACCCATAATGATTTTTAAAATGAAACTATTTAATTATAAAATATTTAATTAATCTTTTAAAAAAAGTATCTTTTCTTAAATTTCACCTTGTGTTTAACTTTACAGTTACTTAAAATCGGTATAGGGTTATATATATTTTTTTTAGGGGAATAGAGATGACACTTATTTACAAAAATCGTTCTTCACGCACGCTGAATCTTGAAAATAAACAAGAACCTGAACTTTACCGCGATCTTTTTCCGTATACTAAAATCGGAAGAATCGAGTTTAGCGGCTCTTTACTTGCACCTTTACCCGCTGAAAGAATGTATATCACTGATACTACATTTAGAGACGGTCAACAAGCAAGACCACCTTATACTGTTAAGCAAATTGCAAGAATGTTTGATCTTCTTCATAAGCTTGGCGGTAAATCCGGTCTTATCAATGCAACTGAATTTTTTATGTATTCAGAAAAAGATCGTAAAGCTATCGACGCTTGCCGTTCACGTGGCTATCGCTTCCCTCGCATAACAGGCTGGATTAGAGCTACCAAAGAAGATCTTAGAATTGCACATGATATGGAATTTCCTGAAGTTGGTATGCTTACCTCTGTATCTGATTATCATATTTATCTAAAACTAAAAAAAGATAGACAAAAAGCAATGAACGATTATCTTGCTTTAGTTGAACAAGCTCTAGAATGGGGCATTGTTCCACGTTGTCACTTTGAAGATATTACCCGTGCAGACATCTACGGTTTCTGCCTTCCATTTGCAAGCAAACTTATGGAATTATCAAGACAAGCTTCAATGCCTGTTAAAATCCGCCTTTGCGATACTATGGGCTTTGCTGTTCCATACCCTGGCGCATCATTACCACGTTCAGTTCAAGGAATTGTTCGTGCATTTATTGATGAAGCCGGTGTTCCGGGTGAATGGTTAGAATGGCATGGACATAACGATTTCCATAAAAGCCTTGTAAACGGTGTTACAGCTTGGATTTATGGCTGTGCAAGCGTAAACGGAGCTTTGCTTGGTTTTGGTGAACGTACTGGTAACACTCCTGTTGAAGCTCTTGTTATGGAATATATTTCACTCACAGGCGATGACGAAATTGCAGACACAACTGTTATTTCTGAAATTGCGGACTTCTTCGGAAAAGACCTTGAATATAATATTCCACCAAACTACCCATTCGTTGGACAAGACTTCAACGCAACCTCTGCTGGTGTACACGTTGATGGCTTGGCGAAAAATGAAGAAATCTATAATATATTTGATACAACTAAAATTCTTGGTAAAGCAGTACCTATCATTATCACTGATAAATCAGGTCGTGCCGGCGTAGCTTACTGGATTAATCAGAACCTAAAACTCAGTGGCGATAACGAAATAACTAAAAAGCATCCGGCTGTTGGTCAAATTTATGATGATATTATGAAAGCTTATGATATAGGCAGAAACACTTCATTCTCTAATAAAGAGATGGAAGCTCTTACACGCCGTTATCTTCCTGAATTATTCCCATCAGAACTTGAAAGAATTAAAAAACTTGCTGGTAAACTCGCTTCTGACGTTGTTATGCATCTTGCACAAAAAACAACTATGGATAACTTTGAAAGCGCTCAAGGTATTCTTACAGCTTCAATTGATGAATTTCCATTTATTCAATATCTTTATGTTACCGATCCACAAGGTATTCTTCAAGCGTCTGCATACACAAGTGTTTCTCCTTATAAAGAACAATATGCTGCTATTCCTGAAAAATTCAATTACTCCTCACGTGATTGGTTTAAAAAACCAATGTCTTCAGGCACATTACACATCACGAATGTGTACCAATCAAACTTTACAACCGAACTTATTTTAACAGTATCTTGCGCTATTACTGATGATGCTGATAGAATAGTTGGTGTTCTCGGTGCTGATATTCAAGTAGATCAAATCCTACGTAGAGCATCAAGTATTGAAGGAAGTGACGACTAGGTACATTTCTAAATTAATTCTTT
>CAYJEN010000009.1:0-39920 GCA_964369185.1 uncultured Desulfovibrionaceae bacterium | reverse complement strand
GAGCATCAAGTATTGAAGGAAGTGACGACTAGGTACATTTCTAAATTAATTCTTTAGTATGTTTGAGGGGAAAGTAAAGCTACTTATAGTAGTAAACTTTCTCCTCTTACAGTTTTTCATAACCATTTAAAATTATCTTTGATTATACAGGTTTATAAAATTATGTTGTGTCTTGGAATTGAAACATCATGCGATGAAACAGGCTTAGCACTTGTTGATGAAAACGGAGTTAGAGCCAGAGTTTTATCGACTCAGATTGACTTACATGCCCTTTTTGGTGGTGTAGTACCGGAGCTTGCCTCGCGCGAACACTCAAAATTACTCCCGCCTCTATTCGATGAGCTTATAAAAAAAGCGAACATTGATATAAAAGAAATTCAAGGCATAGCAGTAGCTCACGGTCCGGGTTTACTTGGAGCACTTCTTGTAGGTGTGGCATTTGCAAAATCTCTTGCTCTTGGACTTAATATCCCAATTGTGGGCGTAAATCATCTTCATGCGCACTTAGCTGCAAGCGGCTTAGAGCACGAAATTTCTTTCCCCGCGCTCGGAATACTTGTTTCAGGCGGGCACACACATCTTTATGAAATAGAGAACTACCATACTTACAGAGTGTTAGGGAAAACCTTAGACGATGCCGCCGGTGAAGCTTGCGATAAGTTCGCTAAAATGCTCACTCTCCCCTATCCGGGCGGAGCTCTTCTTGATATGCTTGGTCAACAAGGCGAAATAAATAAAAAACTTTTCCCACGTCCTTATATAAAAAATGATAATCTAGATTTCAGTTTCAGTGGATTAAAAACTGCGGCTTCCCTATTTTTACAAAATAATCCGGAGGCTTCTCTTCCTCCTCTCAGCAAGCAAGAACACGTATTGCTCACTGTAGAAGACCATAAAGAGCGCATAAGAAACGCGCCTCAAATTCTCTCAGATGCCGCGGCTTCTTACCTCTATGCCATTGCAGATACCCTTGCAATCAAAGCACAAAGAGCATTCGAGCATTGCAAAAATCCACCAAAGACAATTCTCGTTGCCGGTGGTGTAGCTGCAAATTCTTTCGTAAGAGCGAGAATTGCAGAACTTGCAAATCAAAACAACATGCAATTTATTCAACCCTCACTTAAGCTTTGTACAGATAACGGTGATATGATTGCTTTTCTTGGACGACAAATGTTATTAAATGGATACTCAAGCGATCTCTCTTTCCCTGCTTTTCCACGCGGAAGTGTCTTAACAAATTAATCTTTGAAGGTATCTGGAAGATATTTTTGAGAGGGAAAAGCACGTTTTTTGAGAAAACGAGTTTTTTCTCCTCAAGCTTCTCCTTTCCTTAAAAACAATTACTTAAACCGTCAAATGGAACAAGCATGAAAATTAAAGAAGCATTTATTGAGTATGTAAGACCTCTTGAAATACAAGAAGAAATAGAGAGAAAAACATTTCTCTTTTTATTTATTTTGACATTTTCACAGATTGTTGCTTTTCAAGCATGGTCGACTTTGTATACAAACTTTATTGTAGAAGTTTTAGAACTAAACTCTGCTGAAAATGGTATAATTCAATCTTTAAGGGAACTTCCGGGATTACTTGCTATTAGTGTTGTTTTCTTTTTGAAGTTTATTAAAGAAGAATCACTTGCTATTTATGCTGTTTTTGCATTAGGAATTGGTGTTGTTATCACCGGTTTTATGCCAAGTTTTAGCGGTATGTTATTTTCAACACTTGTTATGTCAATCGGTTTTCACTATTTTGAAACGATAAACCAATCTATCACACTTCAAGCATTTTCTACAAAGGTTTCCCCTCTTGTATTTGGTAGACTTCGCAGTATTTCTGCTCTTGGAAACATTATTGTTGCATTACTAATTCTAGCTTTTGCAGGATTTTTTTCGTATAAAGAAATGTATCTCTATACAGGTCTTGTAGCTATCATTGGTGCGGCTTGGGCTATAAAAAAGAGACCCGACTTAAGTTTACTGCCACAGCAAAAAAAATCATTAGTTTTCAAGAAAAAGTACTGGCTCTTTTATGTTTTGACATTCCTTTCAGGGGGCAGACGACAAATCTTTACAATTTTCTCCCTCTATCTCTTAGTGGAAAAATTTGAATATTCTGTAACAAGCGTTACTCTGCTCTTCTTGATAAATAATACTGTGAACTGGATTCTCAATCCGCTTATTGGTAAACTTATCAATAAATATGGTGAACAAAAACTTCTTACTTATCAATTCTTGCCGGCTATCGGGATTTTCTTAGGCTATGCTTATATTGATAATGGATTAATTGTTGCCGCTCTTTATATTTTAGATCAGTTCGTTTTCAATTTCAACATAGCAGAGAAAACTTTCTTCCAAAAAATTGGCGAGAAAGCTGATATTGCTCCTAGTATGGCAGTTTCATTTACTATAAATCATATAGCCGCTGTTGTTGTTCCTGTTGTATGCGGTGCTTTGTGGCTTATTGATTATAAGATTCCATTTATTTTCGGCGCTGTTTTAGCCGGAATTTCTCTCTTTTTCGTTCAATATATAAATAAAGAAATTAATAAACATCAAGAGAAATAAGATTTTTCGTGAATAATAAATCACGCATCTTAAATATAAAAATTAGATACAAAATGAGGGGGAAGCCACACTTTTTACATGTGACTTCCCCCTCAAAAATTTACAAAACGCTATAATTTATGAAAGTTGCTTTACACGTTCAATTGGGCTGATAATATCAGTCAAACGTACACCGAATTTTTCATTGATAACAACAGCTTCACCACGAGCAATAAGTTTTCCGTTTACGAATACTTCAAGTGGTTCACCTGCAAGTTTGTTTAGCTCTACAACCGAACCCTGTCCGAGCTGAAGAAGTTCGTTGATAAGAAGACGAGTACGGCCTAATTCTGCTGAAATATCAAGAGGAATATCAAGAATGAAGTCAAGTTCATGTCTTTGATCTTCTGAGCGAGGAGCTTTTGAAGCTTCAGTCATATCTTGGAAGTTTGCTTCTGAAGCACCATTAAAGAACTGCTCCTTCTTTTCTTCTTTGATATCATCGAGTTCGCTTTCTGCTAAGGCAGCTGCCCATTCATCAGCTAAGCTTTCATCGTCGCCACCTGCAATATCTTCCATCATAGAAGAAACGTCAGGAGTTTCATTTTTTTTGTTTTCTGTAGAATTATCCAATTGTGATGCGATATCATCAAAGTCTAGATCGTCAGCCATACTGAGGTCCTCTCTTTTTATTTTTGCAAAGTATTATTGAACTACAAAGTCAGTGAAGTATACTTGAATAACACGTGGCATTCCAAGTATTTGGTTGATTCGTGCTGCTATTTCATTTTTAAGCTGGAACTTACCTTCAGCACTTGCAAGATTTGAATAAGTCTTGCTTGAGAGTAAGATGATTATAGCATCACGAATTTTTGCACTTTGGTTTTCAATATTTGTAACAGCCTCTTGGGTTGAAACTTCAATATCAATACCAACACGAAGATAGCGTGTTAGGCCTGTGTCGGCCAGATTGATTGTAAGTGGCGGAAGATTTACAGAATAAGTAGCTGATACAGCAGTAACACCTGTTGCACCCTCTCCACTTGCTTCGCCATCTTTTGTTGAAGCAGCGTCACCATTTGCGCCTTCTGCTCCTCCACCGGATGCTGCGGATTCGCCATCACCGGATGGGAAGATAGAGGCTAGAAGTTGTGGATTTTGCGTAATAAACCAATACGCACCTACACCACCTCCGCCTAAAAGCAAGAGCAAAGAAAGCAAAATAACAAAAAACTTCAACTTGGATTTTTTCTTAACAGGAGTGCTTCCTTCCGGAAGTTCAGCATTTTCTGACATATTTTATTCCTTACTGTATTTTCGTTCACCAAAAATATCTGTACCAACACGTACAAAAGTTGCCCCTTCTAAAATAGCTTCTTTATAATCGCTACTTGTTCCCATAGATAAATGAGGAAATTCCATTCCAAATTCTTTTTCCATAGAAACTTTTAGTTCATACACAGCTCTAAAGTGTTTTCTGTTTTCACCCTCTTTTGTTTGAAAAGGTGGTAAGCACATAAACCCTTTAATATTTAAGCTCGGGATTGAAAGTATCTTCTCTATCAGTTTAGGACATTCAAGAGCTGATACTCCAGCCTTCTGTTCTTCGTTCGCGATATTTACTTCAAGAAGTATATCTTGAACCTGCAACTTACGTGCCAAAACCTTATCTAATGAAAGAGCTAGTTTTTCAGAGTCCACAGTGTGCAGCAAAAAATAGTTATCGCACGCATCTTTTGCTTTATTTGTTTGAATATGACCTATGCTATGCCATTGTAATGTATTGTAAATTTCTTCCGGCAATAGCGTTTGAAGTTCAATTCTTTTTTCTTTTGCTTCTTTGAGATAGTTCTCACCAAAGTGCTTTTGACCAAGCATAGCAATTTCTGCAAGGCTTTGAGCATGTTGATATTTTGACACTGCAAGCAGTGTTACAGTGTCAATTTTTCTTTGCGCAATGTTGCAGGCATTATGTATATTCTCAAGAACTTTCTTGTAATTATCTGCAAGCATTCTAAATCCTTATAATGCTTATATATTGAAAACGTCTGATTCACGGAAGAAGTTAGGATCATCAACCCAGTTATCTTTCACTTTTACCCAAAGTTCAAGGTGGACTTTTGTTCCTAGTAATTCTTGCATATCTTGACGTGCCAATGTTCCGATTTCTTTGATAGTTTTACCTTGTTTACCGATAATCATTGACTTGTGTGACGCACGTGCAACATAAATAACTGCATGAATAACAGTTCTTTTTTTATCTTCTTCCCAAGCTTCAATATCAACCGCAGTTGAGTAAGGAACTTCTTGGTGAAGTTTTTCAAATACTTTTTCACGCACCATTTCAGCACATAAAAAGCGAAGTGGAGCTGTTGAGATTTGATCTTCAGGATATTGTGCTTCTTGTTCCGGCAATCTATTAACAATAAGCTGCTTAAGCATATCTACGCCATCTTTTTGCATTGCGGACATAGGGAAAACTTCAGCATTTGGGAAAAGTTCACTTAGTTTTTCTACAAGAGGAAGCATACGAGCTTTATCGTGGAATAAGTCAACTTTATTGAGAACGATGATAGAAGGTTTATCGCCACTTCTAATAATATCGGCAACAGGAAGAACGTCACGCTCCAAAAATTCAGGTTTATTAATGTAGAGGTGAGAATCTAGCATAAGAATAGCTGCGTCAGCCATTGATATACTTTGGAAAATTGCCTCACGCATTACTTTACCGAGTTGACCACGCATTTGGGTTCTACTATGGTGTAAGCCCGGAGTATCCATAAAGATAATCTGGCTATCTTTTTCAGTAAGAATACCAACAATTTGGTTACGAGTTGTTTGTGGTTTTGGTGTTACAATACTTAGCTTTTGTCCTAGCATTGCGTTTAATAGGGTTGATTTACCGGCATTTGGGGGTCCCATTAAAGCAACCCAGCCACAAGAATGTTTTTTTGTGTTTTCAGACATATTTTCTCCAAGGTGATCATTTGCAACTTTATTGTGCAAACATTAATTTATCAGCTTTAATTCTCACATTTTCCCTCTATCGTCAAGTTTGATTTTTTAAGGAAAAATTTGAGATAGGTGAAGCAAATTTCTAGTTTATAATTGATATATCATAATAAACTACAAAAAGTATAATACATCTATTCCAGTAGCTCTCAACAACAAAATTTGACAGCTTATAAAAAAAACTTTATAGAAAGGATAGCTTTTGTTTGGGCACATCGATATAAAAACAAAAACAACAAAGCTAATACTATAAAATAACATACTATTTTATAAAAAAAAGGAAATCAAATGAAAAAACTTACTATACTAACAATGCTGACTCTGTCAACTCTTGTACTTTCTTCATGTGTAGTACACCATAGACCTAACCACACTACTCATACTATTTATCATGACAAAAGTCCTAACCCTCCTAAAAAAAATCATCATGATAGATATGAAGATAGAAAAGACCATCATGAAGACAAGTGGGATAAACACGAAGATAAATGGGACAAGCATGAAGACAAGTGGGATAAGCACGAAGACAAATGGGATAAGCACGAAGACAAATGGGATAAGCGCGAAGACAGATGGGACTAATCCTCTATTCCCCTAATATATCAAAAATAAACGGCTAATCACATAAAGCTTGTAGACTCCATATTTTGTAATATATTTTACAAATCTTGTGAGTTTACAAGCTTTTTTTCATATAATTAGCTCATAACAACTCTTTGAAATTATATTGCATTAACTATTTTTTAAAATACTCGAACTACATTCGATTAACACTTTTTAAAAAATCTTTATAGGTTCTGATGATGTTTTTTTACATCTTTTACAAAATAATCCTTTTTCACATCACTCAAAAGAGTAAAATTTACAAATTTTGTGAATTGACATTTCTGTTATATTTCTGTACGAATTTTCAAAAGAAATAATACAAAGCTTAGAGTGCCTTTTAGAGTATGCATCATTATTATAAACTCTTCACGAAAAGAAATGTATTAGAAAAAACGTGAGGAGTATCAAATGAGCACAAACTTTGATAGGGAACAAATTCCCTTTGAAGAAAAAAGATCATGGATTGCCATGCTCTCAGTTTTAGTAACTATTGGGGTTGACTTATCTTCTGTATTTTTAGGCTCTGACTTAGCTATGGCAATGCCTATGGATAAAGCGATTTTAAGTGTTGTTTTAGGCTCGTCAATTTTAGCTTTTATGTATACTTTGTGTGCTATTGTTGGGCAAAAAACTTCACTCACGACTTCACTTATTATTGAATATGTTTTAGGCGAAAAAGTTGCAAAAGTTTTTGCTTTAGTTATTTGTATGTCGCTTCTTGGTTGGTTTGGCGTGCAAGTAGGTTTTTTTGCTGAAAATCTTCAAATTATTATCACTGAAATTTTCAAAATTGATCTTGATGTACGGATTTATAGCGTGATTGGCGGCATTATGATGACAAGTACCGCTATTATCGGCTATACAGCCATTGAAAAACTTTCTGTTTATTCAGTGCCTTTCTTACTTATTCTTATGCTTGTAACTGTTGCTATGGCAATTTTTGCTAAAGGATCGCCCGCTATTGCTGTTGATGAGCAAACTATGACGATTTTTGACGGCGCTTCACTTTGTATCAGTATTCTTATTGTTGGCGCAATTACAGCTCCGGATTTTAGCCGTTGGTCAAGAAGTACAAAAGAGTGTACCTTGTCAAGCTTTTTAGGAATTTTAGTTGGCAATAGTTTTATGATTATTGTTTCAATCATTCTTGTAAAAGTAATGGCCAGTGGCGACATTATGGATATTTTCATAACATTAGGCATTGCAATTCCGGGCATTATTGTTCTTACACTTGCACAGTGGACAACAAATACAACGAATGTTTATTCTTCTTCGCTCGGTGCTTCTGTTGTTTTCAAAAATGTTTCCCCAAAAATTCTTAGCATTATTATTGGCACTATAGGCACAATACTTGCTGTTTCGGGAATTTATAATAATTTCTTCACTTTCTTAAACTTTTTAGCCATTATTATTGCACCAATTGGTGGAATTTATACGGCTGAATTTTATGTTTGCAAAAACAGATTACAAAAGCTAAAATTAGATAGCAAACATGCTTTCTTATCAAGTATAATTTGGCTTGCAAGTTCTATTTTCACCTATTTAATAACTCCTTTACCAGATGGTTTAGGGCTATTATCTATAACCACTATTGCACCACTTGACGGCTTTATATTTGCATTTATCCTACAAGCTGTTATTGGTAAAGTAGTTCCACTAAAAGGTTAATTTTATGAGATACATAACAGAAGAAACTTTAGAAAAAATTGCTGTTGGTGCCGCTGTTTTAGGAACAGGCGGTGGTGGCGATCCCTACATCGGTAAACTTATGGCAAGAGAAGCCATTAGAAAAAATGGCCCTGTAAAACTTTTTACCCTTGATGAACTTGACGATAATGCACTTGTTGTACCTGTTTCAGGCATGGGCTCGCCAACCGTTACCATCGAAAAACTCCCCTCTGAAATTGAAATCATTACACCTCTTTTAAAAATGCAAGAAGTTCTTGGCAGAAAGGTGGATATGATTATTCCTATAGAAATTGGCGGTATAAACTCAATGATGCCAATTGCAGCAGCTGCCATGCTCAATCTTCCAATTATTGATGCTGACTCGATGGGGCGTGCTTTCCCTGAAGCGCAAATGGTTACTTTTTACCTTGACGGTTATGAAACTTCGCCAATAACTATTTGTGACGAAAAAGGAAATAGTGCTGTTCTTTATCCTAAAGATGCCTTATGGGCGGAACGCTTAGCACGTGCCTTAACTATTGAGATGGGCGGTTCTTGCTCTATTACTGACTATAATCTTACTGGCGCGCAAATTAAATTTTCTGCAGTGCCAAACACTATGACTTTAGCTGAAAACATTGGCGATATTTTGCTTGATACTACTCTCTCAGCTAAAGATTCTATCAAAAAAATGCTCGATGAATTAAAAGGATATAAACTTTTTGAGGGTAAAATTACTGATATCAAACGTGAACTCTCAGATGGTTTCACCCGTGGACAAGCAAGTTTTACAGGCATTAATGGCTACAGTGGCGATTATAGCATACTTTTCCAAAACGAACACTTAATTGCCAAAAAAGGTGAAACTCCTCTTTGCATGACACCTGACTTAATTGCAGTTTTAGATGTGGAAACAGGTTTTCCTGTTACTACAGAAAGAATGCGCTATGGTGCAAGAGTTATAGTTGTGGCTTTTCCTTGTTATGAAAAATGGCGCACTGAAAAAGGTATTGCAACCGTAGGCCCAAGATATTTTGGCTATGATATGGATTATGTGCCTATTGAAAAATTAAGAGAAGGTTTTACTAATGAAATATAGAATAGGTATTGATGTTGGCGGAACAAATACTGATGCGGCTCTACTAGATGAAAATTTAAACGTTATCCATTCAGCAAAAGTTCATACCACAAAAGATGTTGAAACAGGCGTATATAATGCCCTCACAAAAATCTTAGAAGAAAGCAAAATTCCTGCATCTGAAATATCCTATGCAATGTTAGGCACAACGCATTGCACAAATGCAATTGTTGAACGTAAAAACTTGAATAGTGTGGCTCTTATTCGTATTGGTAAACCCTCAACTACAGCTATTCCTCCTCTTGTGGATTGGCCGGATGATTTTAGGCAGTCGCTTGCTATCTATCCAACTTTAGTCAATGGTGGTTATGAATTTGATGGCCAGCTTATTGCTGAATTGAATAAAGATGATATTTTTAACTACCTTGAATCAGTGAAAGGCAAAGTAGAAAGCGTGGCTATTAGCGGAGTTTTTGCCCCTGTAAACAAAAATCAAGAAGAGCAAGTTGCCATTTGGGCAAAAGAAGTTTTGGGGGATTTACCTATTACTTTATCTTCTGAAATTGGCTCTATCGGTCTACTAGAAAGAGAAAATGCAGCTATTTTGAACTCTGCCCTTTCTAAAACATGTAAAACTGTTGCTTATGGTTTTCAAAATGCTTTAATAAATCTCGGAATTAATTGTAAAATTTTCTTTAGCCAAAATGATGGCACTTTAATGAATTTAGAACAAACTATAAAATATCCAATTTTCACAATTGGTTGCGGCATTACAAATTCAATTAGAGGGGCTTCATTTTTATCACGAGTAAAAGATGCTATTATTCTGGATATTGGTGGTACTACTACCGATATTGGAGTTTTACAAAACAGTTTCCCCCGTGAATCAGCAGTTGCAGCAAATATAGGCGGAATCAGCACAAACTTTAGAATGCCGGATATGATTTCGATTGGCTTGGCCGGTGGAACAATTATTTCAAATTGTGATACTCCGGAAAACATTAAAATAGGCCCTCAAAGTGTAGGCTTTGAAATAACATCAAAAGCTCTTATATTCGGCGGTGATACCCTTACTTTATCTGATATATCTACAAGAAAAAATGGCGCATTCCCTGAACATCTTGAAAAAGTTCTTCATCTAGATGAGAACATGTGCAACACAGTTTTTTCAAAAATAAAAGAAAAGCTTGAATCCGCTATTGATCAGATGAAAACAAAGAAAGATGATGTTATTGTTGTTCTTACCGGTGGCGGAAGTATTATTTGCCCAGATAAATTGAACGGAGTTTCTGAAATTATCCGCCCTGCTCACTACAAATCAGCTAATGCTGTAGGCGCTGCACTTGGGCAAGTTAGCGGTGAAGTAGAGCGTGTTTTCAATCTTGATAAAATGACAAGAAGCGAAGCCATTGAAAAAGCTATAGCAGAAGCCACAGAAAAAGCAGTTTTTTCCGGTGCTTTAGCAAGCTCTATTTCTACTTTATCCTGTGAAGATATTCCACTTGCCTATTTACCGGGAAATGCGATATTAATTAAAGTGAAAGTTATTGGCGACTTAGTAAAATAAGTTTATCCCCATTGCGTTCTTATAAGTTCAGGGTAGAATACATAGAGATAAATTCAAATTCAGTCAGATAGCTTTATACTTAGTTATGAACTAGGGATATCAATCAGTTAACAATTTAGTTTTGCGATTTCACCAGAACGTTTTTGTATTGAACTTACACAATCAAAGCAATTAGTTGTTGTAAAATCAATACAAAAACGGTGGTGTTTTTTATTTTAAAGTGAAAAGCAATATAATTAATTAATTTCTTGTACTGCCATTACCAAGTCGTTCCAATTTCTTTGATTTTCAAGGTCATGTTCCATACCTTTTTCATCGGCAACAGCAAAGCGTTTAACTGCTGGAGTTTTACTTGTTGCTTGGTAAAGCCAATACGCTTCTGCTTTTAATGCTTCTTCTATAGGTTTATCTATTGATTCATAAACCATCTGTTTACAAGCATTAATTGATTCAGCAGGGAATTTTGAAATACGTTCAGCCAATGCATTTACATAAGCATCTATTTCATCGGCTTCAAAAGCTTTATTGATTGTACCGTATGCTTCAGCTTCGTCAGCATCAAAATCACGAGCACTTAGAATAATTTCCATTGCTCTTCCAAGCCCGACTTGTCTTGCCATACGTGAAGTACCGCCGCCACAAGGAAGAATACCCATGCCTACTTCCATTTGCATAAATTTATATTTTCCACGAACTGCAAAGCGCATATCGCAAGCAAGAGCAAATTCATGTCCGCCTCCTCTTGCAAAGCCTTCAAGTTTAGCAATGGTTGCTTGTGGTAGTTTACTGATTCTCTCTAAAACATTTTGTAAATCCAACACCTTAACATCTTCGCGAGAAACAGCTTCCGTTGACATTTCTTTCAATAAGTTTGTGTCGTAATGACAAACCCATATCTCAGGATGTGCAGACTGAAAAATCACAACCTTGACCTCACGATCTTGCTCTAATCTTAGAGCTAAACCGTTTAAATCTGCTAACATTTCCTGACCCTGTACATTCACAGGTGGAAAATCAAAAGTAACTCTAAGGATTGCTCCTTCTTGTTCTGTCTTAAATGTTGTGTAGCCTTGATAATTTTGATACTTCATTGCAAGTTCTCCTTAAAAACAGTTTGTACTTATCTTCTATCTTTTTAGATTTTTATATGCAATGATACCAAACTGATAATCATTTTTATTTATATGATAAACTTTTTCTATTGTGGTTTTATTATATTTCAGCACAAAATACTTTGTGGAATTTCTTAATATGCATACTTTGTTTGTTACAAAGTTAGTCGCCAAATGCTTTACTCTTTAGACTATCCCTATCAAGTATTTCAAGTTTATTTTTAGTAAACTCCCCTAATACTCCCTCCTCTCGGAGCTCTTTAATTATTCGACAAACAGTACTTCTATGCACACCCACACTCAAAGCAAATTCACTCTGTGACATGTGAGGGTTGAAAACATCTGCATGATTCTTTCTTGCTAATCGATTGATATATCTACAAATAATTTCTTTTGAGCTTTCACCGCTCTTATCCCCTACCAAAGTAAAGAGGTAACGTATTTTCAAAGCAAAAGATTCCATTACATTCATTATAAGATATGGATATGTTTTTATAAAGTTAGCATCTGTTAAAATAGAAGAGGAAAAAGCATAAACAACACTTTCTTCATGCACGTGATAAAGTGGCACTCTATTTGAATTTTGTGTATTTACAAGTGCAGGTACTTCGCCGATTAAGCATCCTGATTCCATGTACATACTTACTCTTTCACGTCCGTCCGGACTGTGACTTCTCAATGAAATCAATCCTTTATCTATAAGCATTAATCCATTGTCTAGGTGCATTTCCAAAACTGTTCCCTTTGCAAGGATTTTCTTTTCTCCTAGATATAGAACAGAACGCCATATACTATTGATTTCTTTTAAAGAAAAATGCTCAACATTATTTTTATTTTTCATAAGCTATACCCCTTTCGAGCATTTTGTAAAAAAGCTCGAAATAAGAAACTTTTTGAATTTAGGGTGTGTTTCTAAATTCAGAAATTTTGTGGAATTTTCAACAAAAAATGACTTTTTATGAAGTGCACTGTGTCAAAATATACATGAACTGAATAAAAAATTATCTTAAAGACAGAAAAAACGCAAAAGAATGAGTTTAGAGATATACCCTAGTATGTTTCCCTATCATTGTCGAGAATAAATTTTAAGATTTCTTTATAAACTGTCTTATGTAAGACAGTACAAAAATAAAAAAATGTGCATTATAATCTTAGGCTTATTGTTTGAATCAGTTTTTACTTGATTTATTTTTACAATACATAACACGCTATAATTTTATAGGTTAAATCATTTAGGAGTGTATTATGAAAATCACAGCAGCTGTAACACGCGGACTTAATTCACAGTTTTCACTAGAAGAAGTAGATTTAGAAGCACCAAGTTTTGGCGAAGTGCTTATAAAGGTTCATTCTTGTGGTGTATGCCATACCGATGAAGCAGTTCGCCGTGGTCATATCCCAACTCCAATGCCGATTGTTTTGGGGCATGAAGCAAGTGGTATTATTGAAGCAATTGGTCCGGGAGTTGTTGGCTTTGAAGTGGGTGACCATGTTGGTGTAAGTTATGGTTCTTGCGGACGTTGTGACAACTGCTATGAAGGGCATCCTTACGCTTGCATGCACTTTAATGAAATCAACTTCGGTGGAACAACCAATAACGGCAAAACAATTATCGCGAAAGGCGATGAAACTATTTACACTTTCTTTGCGCAATCCGGTTTTGCAAATTATATTGTAGTAGATACAAAAAGCGTTTATAAAGTTGATAAAGATATTGATTTAGGGCTTATCGGTCCTTTAGGATGCGGCATACAAACAGGTGCCGGCGCAGTTTTGAATAGGTTACAGCCCAAACCAGCTTCAAGTATCGCAATCATTGGTTGTGGAACTGTTGGGCTAAGTGCAATTATGGCGGCAAAAATTGCTGTTTGTACAACTATTATTGCAGTTGATATTTCCCCAATGAAGCTTGCAATGGCTAAAGAATTAGGCGCAACACATTGCATTAACGCAAAAGAAGTTGATGATATTGTTGCTGAAATCAAAAATATAACAAATGGCGGTTGCCACTATTCTATTGATACAACAGGAAGTGGTGAATCTGTTAGAAAAGCAATGAACTGCACTCGCTTTAGAGGTTCAACCGTTGTTCTTGGCGCTACCGGTGACATTACTTTCCATATTCAAACAGAACTTATGGGCGATGCAAAATCACTTCTTGGTGTTGTTGAAGGCGATTCAGTTCCTCAAGTTTTCATTCCTGCCTTACTTGAATATTATAAAAGAGGGCAATTCCCTATTGATAAGCTGGTGAAGTATTATGAATTCAAAGACATACAAAAAGCTTTTGATGAAGCACATTCTTGTGTAAAACCTGTTTTAGTAATGTAAAGAAATCAACTAGGATGTATTTCTAAAGGATTAATTTAGAAACATACCCTAAATAAAAATATAGGAGAAGTATTAAAATGAAACATTATCCTCAACAATACATTAACGGCGAATGGATAACAGGTTCAGGTTCAAGAGAAATGGTAAACTCTAATCCTTATACAGGTGAAGAAATTTATCGTTATCAATCCGCGTCAACAAAAGATGTTGATGCTGCTTATGAAGCTGCTGCGAATGCTCAAAAAGAGTGGGCTAATACTTCGCCTGAATATAAAATCGAATGCCTTGATAAACTTTATCAAGCTATTATAGATTCAAAAGAAAATATATATGCAACTCTCACAGAAGAGGGTGGTTTTATTGCACCTAAAAAAGACTTTGAATTTTATACTAGTTTAAAAATTGTGCGCGAGGCAACACGTATTCCTTATATGATGGAAGGAAAAATTCTTCCATCAAATATTCCGGGAAAAGAAAATTATATTATACGTGAAGCAAAAGGTATTATAGCAGTAATTGCTCCTTGGAACGTGCCATTAGTTCTTGCAATGCGTTCTGTTATTCCTGCAATTGCATCAGGTAATGCTGTTGTTTTGAAGCCTGCTACAGATACTCCTGCATCTGCTTTTTTAATTGCTGATTTTTTTGAAAAAGCCGGTATGCCAAAAGGTTTATTAAATGTTATAGCCGGAAGTGGCTCTGAAATTGGCGATCATCTTGTTGCCCATCCAAAAGCAAGTCTAATATCTTTTACAGGTTCAACTTCTGTTGGTAAACGTATTGGATCTGTTGCCGGCAGCATGATTAAAGATGTTTCGCTTGAACTTGGCGGAAATAATGCAATGATAGTTCTTGAAGATGCTAATATTGAAGATGCAACTTCAGCGGCTGTTTTTGGTGCATTCTTCAATCAGGGGCAAGTATGCATGGCGTTGAACCGTATTGTTATTATTGATTCAAAGTACGATGAATTTGCAAAGTCTTTTATAGAAAAAGCAAAACATCTTCCTGTTGGCGACCCTGCAGATCCTAATACTTTCCTTGGTCCTATTATTAGTAAATCCCAAGTAAAAAGCATTGAAAGCTATATTGATGCAATGAAAAAAACTAAAGCGGTGATTGCTTTAGAAGGCAAAACAGAGGGTAATAACATTTCACCTTGGATATTCACTGAAGTAACTAATGATATGCCGGCAGCTGCTAATGAGGTCTTTGGGCCTGTTTGCTGTCTTATCCGCGCTAAAGATGAGAAAGAAGCTATTGAAATTGCAAATGACACTTGTTATGGACTCAGCGGAAGTGTGTTCACCTCTGATTTATATCATGGAATGAAAGTTGCTAAACAGATAAAATCAGGTATGGTGCATGTAAACGATCAATCTATTAATGATGAGCCGCATGTAATGTTTGGCGGGAATAAAGAATCGGGTGTTGGTAGATTCAATGGCAAATGGGTTATGGAAAAATTCACCGTCGAAAAATGGATAAGTGTTCAAACTATTAAAAGATTTTAATTTACTCTTATCTGTAAGCAATACACAAAAAACTTCAGCGAACAAGCAAGAACAACGTTTCTTGCGCTGTGAGGATTTTGCGCTAAAAGCCAAAATCTATCTAAAGAATGTCAAAATGGATAAGTGTTCAAACTATTAAAAGATTTTAAAATTCTCTAATTTTGAAGAAAAAGGGGGAAAATCATGTTTTTCTTATAAAACGAGTTTTCCCTCTCAAACACTTACTTTCCTAAAAAAATAATTACCAACAATTCTATAAATAGGGTGTATTTACAAATTCGAGCACTTTTACAAAAAGTTATTTTAGAAAGATATCCTATTCTTTACACTGTATACCGATAAAAAGACTTGATTAAATAGCAAATTAAAATTAGTTACAGAAAGCAAAAAAAATAAAATGGAGTATTAATGGAATCTAAAACCTCTTCGTACAGATGGTTTATCTTGGCTATCTGTATTTTGGCTTATACCATTGTAATTTTTCATCGTATGAGTCCTGCTGTTATGTCAAACGTGATGATGAAGGACTTAGGAGTAAATGCAGCATTCATGGGACTGTTGGCATCTGCATATTTTTATCCTTACGCTTTCTTGCAAATTCCAAGTGGAATTTTATCTGATAAAGCATCGCCAAAAAAACTTATGACTTTCGCTCTCTTATGTGCATCAATAGGTACTTTTCTTTTTGCAATAGGCACAAGCAGTACTATTGTATTTATAGGAAGACTCTGCGTTGGTATAGGTTGCGCGCTTATTCTTATGCCGGCGTATAAAGCTCTTGCAAACTGGTTCGATAAAAAAACCTATACCATTATAATATCATCAGTTTTAGCTGTTGCAGTTGGTATTGGCTCAATGTTTGCGGGTATGCCACTTGCGTATATTGTTGAAAATTTCGGTTGGAGAATTTCTTCTCAAGGTCTTTTTGTAGTTACAGCAGCTTTGACTGTTTTGACATGGATTTTCTTTAAAGATTCTGATTCAAGTCAGACACAAGTAGAAAATACCAAACAAGATATCGAAAATATTGAAGAAAAAATATCAATACTTGATTCAATAAAGCTAGTAGTTAAAAATTCTAATTTTTGGATTATTGCCTTAGTTTTTACAGCTAATGCATCAATTTTATTTGGCTTTGTAGGACTTTGGGCCGGCTTATATTACACAGAAGTTGGTGCTCTCACACGTAATGAAATGAGTTCACTACTGAGTGTTGCAGCAGGAATTACTATTTTTACACCGATTATTTTTGCTACAATAGCGCAAAAATCATCCTCAAGAAAAATTGTTATTATGCTTGCAAACGCTGCTTTATTTGCGATTTTTGTGTATCTATACATGAGAAACGGAAGTTTTGCAAAATATGAACTTTATACTTGGGGAATAGCTTTATCAATTGTAATTACCGCACCGGCCGGTCTTTACATGGCGGCGGCTCGCGAACTTTATGCAAAAAATATTGCAAGCACAGCGAATGGTCTTGTATACTCAATAAGTATGGCTGGTTCAGCTATCATGCAGCCTGTGATAGGAATTATACTTGATAAAGCCGGATTTGTTGACAAATTATCTGCTGAAATGTTTCAACCTATTTGTTTACTCTTTCTTATATGCACAGGTCTAGCTTTTGCGGGAACTTTCTTTATAAGAGAGAAAAACGGTCAACTTATTTAAGGGTGTTTTTAAAGAAGATATACTAAAAAGTTAATTATATAAAAACTTAGTGCATTTTTACTTGAAATAAAAACTCTTGAGGGGGAAAGTAACATTTTTTAAATAAATGAGCTTCCCCCTCAATTTTTCCTTGCCTTGAAGCATTTTTATAAATATTAATGACAACAAAACGACATTCTAAAAACATGATAACAATTTGAAAAAATTATATATCTTATCACCATTATCACCTAAAATTCGCACACAAAGACCTTTTCTGCTTTGTGAAACACCGTATTCAAATAATGGAATAATCTCTTCTGCTTTTCTTCTAGCAAATTCGATAAATTCTTTTTCTTTTTCTAAGTTAGGAAAATATGCATAAAGTAGTCCATTATGGGTGTAACCATGCCATAATCCTAAACTATTATAATTCCATACTTTAGGATTTATAAGTGTATTATCAGCAAAAACAAGTTGACTATCAACACAAATTTTTACGCAAGAATGAAATTGATTCATAAGAAATTTTTCATTCATAAAAACTCTTCCACAGGTAAAAATATCACTATAGAAAAAAGTAGATTTACTTGAAATATTAGCATTTACTCTGCTCATATAATTACTATTTTTAAATGGAATTGTAGGATGTGGCATATAAAGAACTCTAGCATTTTCTTCAACAATTATACTGGTATTTTTTTCAACAAATCCATCTTGAGTATCAAAAACTTTTTCATAGCTTTGAGAAGAAATTTTCACATTTGAGTGTTCAGTAAAATGAAAATCCATTTGAATTTTATCATTTTTTAAAAGCCCTGCTGATGATGATAAAATCATAATTTCCGCTTCTTTATCATTATATAAAGGTGCAATAATTTTATATGGTGGCGTAAAGTATACATCATCATACACTGTTTTATTATTATTAAATTTTGTCTTTACACTCAAATGTGAATTCATGTAATTACCTAGATTCCTTCAAATAAAACATCTTTCTTTATCCAATTTATTACATTATCAAGGCCGTCTAGCGACATAAGATTCGTAAATAGATACTTCCTTCCTTGGCGCATTCTTTCTGAATCACTCGCCATGATGTCTAAGTTCGCACCAACAAGAGGGGCAAGGTCGGTTTTATTGATTATCAGCAAATCTGAACGAGTTACTCCCGGGCCACCTTTTCTTGGAATTTTTTCACCTTGTGCTACGTCTATGACGTAAATTGTGGCATCGGCTAAATCAGGGCTAAAAGTAGCTGATAAATTATCTCCTCCGCTTTCTATAAACATTATTTCAACATCAGGAAATCGTTCAGCCATTTCATCAACTGCTTCAAGATTCATCGAACAATCTTCACGTATAGCAGTATGAGGGCAACCTCCTGTTTCTACACCTAAAATTCTTTCTTTTGGAAGAGCAGAATTTTTTACAAGAAATTCCTCATCTTCACGAGTATAGATATCATTTGTAATAACACAAACAGAATATTCCTTAGACATTATTCGTGTAAGTCTTTCAATTAATGCTGTTTTTCCAGATCCTACAGGTCCACCAACCCCAATTTTTACATATGCCATTTTTTCTTCCTTATATTTTTTGAAATACTTTATGAGAGTTCTTATTTTGTATAGAAAAAGCTCATAAAATTTTATTATTCTAACTCATGTAAATTCTTGAATAAAGAGTTTCATGCTTCATTGCGTATATATCAAATCCGCTCCCACAAATTCCAAGTTCGTCAAGCTGTATATTTTTTGCTTTCTCAACTGCCTGCTTAATATCTGTAAGAGATTGATTTAAAATCACTTGACCATCAAGTTGACTGAGAGGAACACTTTTAACTGCATTTGTAATAATACCAGATACAACACTATAAGCATAAATACTTGCACTTTCTTCATACGACAAAGCTTTTGACTTCACAAATAAAGCCAAAGCTATTGAATGATGCCCTTCGCAATATTTTGATTTAATAAGCATTTTATAATTATTAAGTAAAGAATTATCTTCAATTTTTTCCCATACTTTTAGAAAACGTTGACAAAGCTTAATACTTCCTTTTCTCACCTCGAAAGGTATTTTATATGCAGAATAAAGTGTATCAATCGCTATAATTTCTTCATCTGACAAAACATTACTATACACATAAGAGAAAAAACCAAGTTCATTATATGACATAAAAGAAATATAGTTTTTCACATATTCTTTTAAATTCATAGAAGAAACTAGTTTATTTTCTTGAACAAAGCTTTCTAGTCCATTTGATAATGTAAATGAGCCAATAGGAAAAACACTATCGCTTACCTGTAACATATTAAGAAGTGCAATATCCATAAGTTACACCACTAATGAGAGTGACTATGACCATTTTCATGGCTGTGAGCATGCGAATGTGAGTGAGAATGACTATGACTTTTCTCTGATGATCCATGAGCTTTACATTCTGTAAAATCACTAAATTTTTCTTCTACTTGACTAACAGAAAAGCCAAGTTTATCAAGATAAAGAAAAGTAGGTTTATCATAAGGAATTGTTACTGCATTTTCTTCAATCTTTAGAGATAGATGCCTATTCCCAAGTTCAAAACAAAGCCTACCCATTTCTTGCATAGAGTGAACTTCAATTTTAGTAAGATGACTTTTTTGAATTTCACACACATAAGACATACCATTTATTTCTGCTAATATATCGCCATCTTTGAGAATATCTTCAATAAGAATGCCAAGTTCAAAGCCATCGTTTGCAATTTTTTTTATTCGTTTTTTATCAACTTCAAACCATTCAAATTTAATAGGAATAACCTTTCCTGTATAAGAATCCGTATAAATATTCCCTAATATACTGTTTACAATCATAAAATCCTCATTAAAATAAAAAATATCGTCTAGCTAAAGCTAACTCATTAAAAGGTTCACATGATATAATTTCACCATTGACTTTTACCGTATATGTTTCAGGATTCACTTCAATATCGGCTATCACATCATTATATTTCATATCTTTTTTGCATATATTTCTACAATTTTTAACCGGAAGTGTTTTTCTATTTACATTTAAATCATTCATTATATCTTTTTCGTATGCATATTGAGATAAAAATGTTATGCTTGTAGAGTCCACTGCTTTTCCATAAGCTCCAAACATTTTAGAATAGATTACAGGCTGAGGAGTTGGAATTGAGGCATTCGCATCCCCCATTCTTGCACCTGTTATAAAGCCGGATTTTATGATTAATTCTGGTTTTGTTCCAAATAATGCCGGTTTCCATAACACTAAATCAGCAATTTTTCCAATTTCAATTGATCCTACATATTCAGATATACCGTGTGTTATAGCAGGATTGATTGTATACTTAGAAATATATCTTTTAACTCTAAAGTTATCATTTCTTTCTGTGTCAGATTCAAGTGCACCTCTTTGTTTTTTCATTTTGTCAGCCGCTTGCCATGTTCTGATGATAACCTCACCCACTCTACCCATTGCTTGAGAGTCAGAACTCATCATTGAAAAGATACCCATATCATGTAAAATATCTTCTGCTGCAATGGTTTCAGGGCGAATTCTTGAATCGGCAAATGCTACATCTTCCGGATTTTTCTTATCTAAATGATGACATACCATCAACATATCAAGGTGTTCATCTATCGTATTTACTGTATACGGCATAGTTGGATTTGTTGATGATGGAAGTATATTCTTTAAAGATGCGGCTTTTATGATATCAGGCGCATGCCCTCCGCCAGCTCCTTCTGTATGATACGTATGAATTACGCGGCCATTAATTGCATTAATTGTATCTTCAACAAAACCAGCTTCATTAAGAGTATCTGTATGAATTGAAACTTGCACATCGTAACTATCTGCAACGGCTAAACAAGTATCTATTGCTTTTGGAGTTGTTCCCCAGTCTTCATGGAGCTTTAGACCTATTGCACCTGCTTTTATTTGCTCTTCAAGAGGAGCAAGAGTTGATGAATTTCCTTTCCCTAAGAACCCTAAGTTCATAGGCACACCTTCACTGGCTTGCAACATTTTATACATATTATATTCGCCTGGCGTACATGTTGTGGCATTAGTACCGTCCGCCGGTCCTGTTCCACCTCCAAACATTGTTGTCACACCGCTATAAAGAGCTGTTTCTATTTGAGTTGGTGAAATAAAGTGAATATGCGTATCAATTCCGCCGGCTGTAAGAATAAGTCCCTCACCTGCAATTGCCTCTGTCGATGCGCCTATTATCATATTATTATCAACATTGTCCATGATGTGAGGATTACCCGACTTTCCAATTCCGTGAATTTTTCCGTCTTTAATTCCAATATCAGCTTTGAAAATTCCTGTATAATCTATGACTAGAGCATTTGTGATAACCAAGTCTAAACACTCGTTATCTTTATGTAAACAAGATTGCCCCATACCGTCACGCATGGATTTTCCTCCGCCAAACTTCGATTCCTCACCATATGTAGTAAAGTCTTTTTCAACTTCCACAATAAGTGACGTATCTGCAAGACGGACACGATCGCCAACAGTCGGACCATACATTGTAGCATAAAGTTTCTTTGATATTTTAGACACTTCTATTCCTCCAGTCCTTTAAATCCGAGTTCTCTTGCTCGAGTTAACGCTTGGGCACGCACTTTTTCATTATCAAAAGCGCCATTTACTAATCCATTAAGACCGTAGCCTTCACGTAAGCCACCGATATCAGTAACAATTACATCTTTAGCTTCACCCGGTTCAAAGCGGACTGCTGTACCAGAAGGTATATCAAGTCGCATACCAAACGCTGATTTTCTATCAAAATCAAGCATTTTATTCACTTCAAAAAAATGGTAATGTGAACCAACTTGGACCGGCCTATCTGCTGTGTTTTTTACTGTAATTTCAAGCTTTTTATGCCCTGCATTTAGTTCTATTTCACCTTCATCTGTGAGAATTTCACCGGGTATGACTTCTAACGTAGTCTCAATTGGATTATGAACTGTCACAAGTTTAGTTCCGTCTAAGAAGGTCGCTTCAATTTGAATTTCATCAATCATTTCAGCAACACCGCTTAGTACATCTTCTGATTTTAGAAGTGTTCTGCCGTACTGCATAAGTTTAGCAACGCTCATACCTTCACGAGCTTTTTCTAATAATTCCGATGAAATATAGGCTATTGCTTCAGTATAATTGAGTTTCAATCCACGATTCAATCTATCTTTTGCCAAGCTTCCTGCTAAATAGAGCATCAGCTTTTCTTGTTCACGAGGAGTTAAGTGCAAGATATTTCTCCTTTTAATGCATCATAAGGTTTTGAAGTTTTACATTATCGCAATCAGCAATATCGCTTTTAAAAATAATATTACCCTGCTCCATTACATTTACAATATGAGAATTTTCTACAACAAAATCAAGATATTGCTCAACCAAAAGGACTGTAATTCCCTTCCATTCATTCACCTTTCTAATAGCTACGCCAATATCTTGAATAACAGATGGTTGAATTCCTTCCGTCGGTTCATCCAATATAAGAATTTTAGGATTTGCAACCAGTGCCCTTGCAATTGCAAGCTGTTGTTGTTGACCACCTGATAAATCGCCGCCTTTTCTATTGATAAACTTCTGTAATATTGGAAATAATTCAAATAAGTATTCAGGTACTTCACCCTTTCCGCCAAGTGGTTGTAAACCTAATTCAAGATTTTCTGCAACTGTCATTTGTGAAAAGATATCACGACCTTGAGGTACATATCCTATACCAAGTTTTACTCTTTCATGAATTGGAAGTTTTATGATATCCTTATCATTAAATATGATTTTTCCTGTAGGAGTTTTAACTATTCCCATTATGCTTTTTAACGTCGTACTTTTACCCACACCGTTTCTTCCGATTAAAGATACAATCTTTCCGGGCTCAACTGTGAAATTCAGATTTTCTATAACACAGCTCTCACCATAATAAGATGATAAATTTTCTATAGTTAGCATGCCTGCTCCTCACTCTTTCCACGACCGAGGTAAACAGCTTGTACTGTTTCATCGGCTAAAATTTCATCGATACTACCTTCCATCAAAACTTTGCCCTCATGCAAAACAGTCACAATATCAGCTACTTGCTTAACAAATTCCATATCATGTTCAATCACAATAACTGTGCAGTATTTTTTTACTTGTTTTAGAAGTTCACCAGTTTTAAATGTTTCCGGTTTACCCATTCCGGCTGCCGGTTCATCAAGCATAATTATTTCAGGTTCTTGCACTAATTGCATTGCAATTTCAAGCCATTGTTTTTCACCATGTGCAAGTGAGCCTGCTCGTACATTTCGCCTACTTGTAAGACTAACATCATCAAGGATTTTATCTATTTTCTCATATTCTTCTTTTGTTGTTTTATAGAAAATTGTCTCCCAAACATTTTTATTTCCTTTTAAGGATAAAATCATATTTTCTTCTACAGAAAGATTTACAAATACCGATGGTACTTGGAATTTTCTTCCTATACCTTTTTGAACTATTTCATATTCTTTTAAGTCTGTAATTCTAATAGGTTTTTTATCTTTTGCAGTAAAGAAAATATTCCCGACTGTCGGCTTTGTTTTTGCACAGATTATATCAAGTAATGTTGTTTTTCCTGCGCCATTTGGTCCTATAAAAAAATGGATACTATGACGTTTAACTTTAGCCTTTACATCTGTAAGCGCATAAAAGCCATCAAAACTTACCGATATATTTTTTATGTCAAGCACATAGTCTTGTTGAGTATTCATATTTCTAACCTCTTTATTTAATTAATTTTTTATCAGAGATTTCTTTTTAGTGAAATACTCAGTCAATGTTCCGACAATACCACCTTTAAAGTATATAATTGTAACACAAAACGCTATACCTATTATATATTGCCATGCTTCAACCATTTTACCGGAACTTATATTATATTCACATAAATTCACTAAAAATACGCCAATAACTGCCCCTAGAATTGTGCCTCTTCCACCTATCGCTATCCATATAACCATCATTATTGAATAGGAAATTGTCATTTGCGATGGAGTTATGCTTCCATTGAAGTTTACAAAAACTGCTCCGCCAATTCCTGCAAAAATAGCTGAAACAACATAGATAAAATTCTTATAATTACTTACTTTATATCCTGAAAAGTATGTTCTATTTTCACCATCACGAATCGCAACAAGGATTTTTCCGAATTTACTTTTTACAAGAAACTTTGCTATAAAATATGTTATTGCCAATAATAAAGTCGAGGAATAGAATAATAACATCATATTATCTATATTCGCATTTCCCTTAATACTTCCAAAAATAGATTTTATCTCTGTTATACCTGTATTTCCATTTGTATAAGGTGAAAGTGCAATAAATATAGAGTAAGCCGCCCACGTTAAAGCTTGCGAAATAATTGAGAAATACACACCCTTCACTCTATTTCTAAATATAAAATATCCTATAATACCGGCTACCGCAGCTGGAACTGCAATAATCAAAATTGGAGTTAGAAATGCTGACTGAAAAGGTTCCCACACTAGTGGAAGCTCTTTAAGACCACCTATGAACATAAAATCTGTAATTTTACCACCTGTCGCCTGTAATTTCAAATACATAGCCATTGCATATCCGCCTAATGCGAAATATAGCCCGTGCCCTAGACTCAAAATTCCCGTATAGCCCCAGATAAGATCAAGACCGATTACAAGTATACAGAATGCTATGCATTTTCCTATAAATAATACTGTTGATGTGCTTTGAATAATATCCATTTGTAATAAAATTGGCATACTACAAAGAATAAGAAGAATAAGAACAAATATTTTATCATGTAAGTCGTTTAATATTTTCATAAAAATCCCTAGTCTAAACTTCTGCTTTTGATTACAAACAAACCTTGCGGTCTTTTCTGTAAAACTGTGATAACTAACAGTAATACAAGAGCTTTTGCTATTGATGATGATGTGTAATTTTCAGTAAAAATACTTGTAAATCCAATCATCAAAGCACCCAGCACTGTACCCATAAGATTACCAACACCACCAAGCACAACCGCCATAAATGAATTGACAATATAACTTTGACCGACTGTTGAATCTATCGACCCCAAAAGAGCAATCGAACATCCTGCAATTCCTGCAAGCCCTGAACCGAGTGAAAATGTAATATTATCAACTTTGCGTGAGTTTATCCCTATACATTGTGCCATTGCTCTATGCTGCATAACTGCACGCATTTGTTTACCAAAGTTCATTCTATACAAAACAAACCAAAGCATAAAAAGACTAAATAATACAAGAAAAATTATAAAAATTCTATTGTATGAAAATGTCATACCTAAAATTTCAAGCCCACCTTTTAAAAACGATGGAGACTCTACATTTACCCCTTGTGCACCAAAAATAGTGCGTACAAGCTGTTGTAATATTATGCTTATTCCAAAAGTTGCGAGTAAACTGTCAATCTCTCTTCCGTATAGATTTGAAATTACAAAATGTTCGAGCAGACTTCCAAGAAAAAATGTTACAATAAATGCCGCCGGAATTGCTGCTAAATAGTATA
Source organism: uncultured Desulfovibrionaceae bacterium (assembly GCA_964369185.1). Taxonomy (GTDB): domain Bacteria; phylum Desulfobacterota; class Desulfovibrionia; order Desulfovibrionales; family Desulfovibrionaceae; genus CAYJAZ01. The sequence continues at coordinate 14,283 of CAYJEN010000009.1, read as the reverse complement.
AAAATAAAAAATCTACAGGCAAAAATGCCTTAAATATTTCTTGGATAACAAAGGTCATATAGGCACCAATCATAACAAACTCACCATGAGCCATATTAATAACTTTCATAAGACCAAATGTGATTGCAAGACCTATTGACGTGAGCAATATTATCGAGCTTAAACTTAAACCATTAAACAGCGTCGTTATAAACTGTTCCATAAAAACCTCTGTTATACTTAGATATTTTTTGAGAGGTAAAAGTAGGCAGTCACGGCTACTCTTACCTCTCATATTCAACCTACTTTGGAAAAACACTTGTTTACGATTATAATGTTATTACAAGTAAGTAGGAAGAAATTTGAAACTTATTGCATTTGAATTGATTTAGCCCAGTCGTATGTTGCAAGATATGGATCCGGCTCTACAGGTGAATCAGTTGCGTATACTTCATATATAAGACCGTCATCACTTACTTTACCCACTCGTACAGGCTTTGCTAAATGCTGATTGCTAGCATTGATTGTTACTAAACCTTCAGGAGCTTGGAAAGAAATTCCGCCCTCTTTGATTGCGGCAAGCACATCTTCAACTTCAAAACTACCTGCTTTTTCAACAGCTGCTTTCCAAAGATATACAGCGTCATATGCTGCTTCAGCTGGATCAGAAGTTACACGGTCAGCACCGAAAGCATCTTTATAAGCCTTTACAAATGCAGCATTTTCAGCCGTATTTGTTGTTTGATAATAGTTCCATGAAACTAAGTGATCTTTCAAAATTGAAGCTCCGATTGTTGCAACTTCTTCTTCGGCAATAGAGAATGACATTGTCATATAATCTTCACTTGAGTAATTTTTTTCAGCCATTTGTTTGAAGAAAGAAACGTTACCTGTTCCATTTAATGTATTGATAATTACTTCAGGTTTTGCTTCTTCAATTTTACCAATGATAGCTGAAAAATCGGTTTGATCCATACTTGCGTATTCTTCACCCACAACTTCGCCACCTTGAGCTTTTAATTGTGTGGTTATTACCATGTTTGCGGTTCTTGGGAATACATAGTCGGACCCAAGTAAAAAGAATTTTTTATAGCCTTGAGATAATAAGTATTCAATTGCTGGAACTATTTGTTGGTTTGGTGCAGCACCTGTATAAATAATATTTGGTGATGCTTCCATTCCTTCATATTGTACTGGATACCATAAAAGGGATTCGTAATCTTCAAAAATTGGTTTTACAGCTTTTCGTGAGGAAGATGTCCAGCAACCAAAGACTGTTGCTACGCCTTCACTATCCACTAATTTTTCTGCTTTTGTTGCAAAAACTGAAGGTTCTGAAGCTCCATCTTCTTCAATATATTCAATTTGTTTACCAAGTATACCACCGGCAGCATTTATTTCATTGATTGCTAGAACTTCTGCATCTCTTACCGCTTTTTCACTGATTGCCATTGAACCAGTAAGTGAATGTAGTAAACCTACTTTCACTGTATCAGCAGCTTGTAAAGTTTCAGGATAACTTGAAACTGCAAGTAAAGTTGCTAGGCTTAATCCAATAAACTTTTTAAAAATCGATCTTCCCATTTTACTCTCCTAAATGTGAAATTATATAAAACAAAATAGATTTGACTTTCAAAAATATTCTGTAATATTTCTAACTAATTGATGAAGTTTTTCATCGTAAGATAACTTAGTATAATTTTAGCGCAATTTTCTTTTTCAATTCTGCCTGTATTTAGCGTCATATCGTATGCTACTGGGTCAGTCCACGATTTACCATTTGTGTAGTATCGATAATAATCTGCTCGATATTTATCGGTCTGTTCGATGAGCTTGTTTGCCTCAGCGATACTTAGTCCAAAAAGTTCCATTGTATTATCAAGGCAATAAGCTCTTGGAGCTTCAATATATACGCTCATAACATTTTTACGATTTCTAAGAACATAATTTGCACACTTACCTATTATTATGCAGGATTCAGTTCGTGCAAGCTCTTGAATTAGTTCAGATTGTATATTATAAAGATTATTATCGGAAACAAAATCCTTATCCATTGGTGAAGCTACATATTCTGTTGGAAACCCACTAAGTTTTTTTATCAGGTAAGGAGCAGAAAGCTTTTCATCTCTACTTGCAAAAAGAGCTTTATTTATTCCTGAATATTCTTCAAGCATTTTAGGGAGTTGATTATCATAACATGGAATACCTAACTCTTTTGAGAGCAAAGTTCCAATGTATTTTCCTCCACTACCTAAGCCTCTAGCAATTGTTATTACAAAATTTTTCATTTCACCTACTCTTTACTCAAATAATTTCAAACTATATTCCTCATAAAGCAAGCAACGTTCCAATGTAATTATATACTATAATTACAGCATATTATATAATTTTTCAGAATAAAGAAATAAGAAACATCACTTATTTTAATACAAAACAGTAGATTTTTCTATATATTAAATTAGATTGATACCAAAGAGTAGAAAATAAACTATATTTACAAATGAAAATAAAATTTAATTATGTAGCATCTTTTACAATTTAGATATAAATCAATAAAAACATATAGTTATAAAATATAAATTTACTTTTGCTTGTTCTATGTGTTCTACACAAAATTACATTATGGTATAGAATATTAAATTAGTGCATATTTCAAAAGCAATTCTTTCGTAATTTATATATTATGATACTATTTTTTATCAACTTGTGAAAAAAATAGCACTTAATATTTTAGCATATTACAATAATAATCATTTTAAATTCTCAATAGTCTATTGACGAAATAGCAAAGTTAATATATTATTAACAATAATCTTCTAAAACGTGCGATAAACAAATGAAGGTAAAGGTTAATTTTTTTATGAAAAACTTCACAATGTGGCTAAATAATACTTCAATTCAAAAGAAGTTTTTTCCACTTCAGTGTGTTATTATCATAAGTATTGTATTTATAAGTGTGTTTTCTTTTTTTTCGGTTAGTGTTGTAAATGACTCTTCTGAGAAAATTATTAATGAAAATGTAAGGCATAAAGAACAACTAAGTGCCATTATTAGAAACATGTATGTATGTCGTGTTTTAGGACGTGATATTCTACTTCAAGAAGACGAAACTGTTAGGCAAAAACTCTACAATAATTATATTCTTGCATTTGATAGCCTAGACTCCAAAATGGATGAATTTTCAAATTTATTAAAAGGCTCTCAACGCGCAGAGTTTGAACGCATAATAAAAGAAAAAAATATCTATAAAGAAAGTATGATTTTATCTGCTGATATTTGGATGGCTGGTGGAAATTATGCCGATGCCCTCTATGCGCTTCAAGTTGTTACACCAATTGCAAACGAATTCTTTGGAAGTATTGATGACTATTCAAGTGAAGAAGAAAGATTGCTCAATATTGCATTAGAAAAAAATGATAACCTCGTCTACCAAATTTTAATTTCAGGTTTACTTATAAATATTTTTCTCATAACCGCTGTAGTTTTGTTCATTAGATTCTTCTCAAAACACATGAGCTCAAGCTTGATTAAATTAGAAAAATCCATGTCTGCAATTGCTGAAACCGGCAATATGAAAATTGAAATCCCAAGTGAACTATATACAAAAGATGAAGTTGGTCTTATTGCAAATGTCGCCAACAAAATGAAAATAATGCTCCTTGAATACTCCTTTACTGACACACTTACCGGTGGATTAAACACAAAGGCATATCATGAAGAATTAAATTTCTTATTTGAAGAAGAAGTTACAAATAAAAACTTTTGGTGTGTTATTTCTGATATGAACAACCTAAAACTTATTAACGATCAATTCGGTCACTTAGAAGGCGATAATGCCATTAGAAACTCATTCTACTCTCTAAACTCTAACTTTAGTAAATATGGAAAAAGTTTCCGTGTGGGTGGTGATGAGTTTGTTTCTTTGCTTACAGAACGTGCAGATTGTTCTGAAGCTGATATAGAAAAAACTATTTCTAAAGTTGAAGAACAAATCAAAAAATTAAGTAGCAATACAGGAAAAAACTATTCTCTTGCTTTTGGTTTTGGTAAATTTACTCAAAAAACTAAAGCTGAGTTTAACGACTTCTTTAAAATAGTTGATAAAAAAATGTACGACAATAAACTTGCATGTAAACAAGCAAGACTAAATGCACGTGTAGTTCAACCATTGAAACAAAATGATGCATAAATCAGACTATTAAAGCATTTTTGAAAATAGATAAATCATATTAAATATGCTCTAACTATCTTAAACTTTATGCATTTCTAAATTTTTTTCATACTCTTTTATAAAATCATCTTGAGCTAGGGGACGATAAAAAAGATACCCTTGACCATGAGGACAGCCATATTCAATAAGAATTTCACGTTGTTCCTCCGTTTCAATACCTTCTACAATACACGTAGCCGCACCAATTTGATGCACCATTTCAATAAGATGCTTAATAACAACTCTGTTTTCTGCGCTTGTAGTTATGTTATCAATGAGGCTTTTATCAATTTTTATTTCGCTGAAATGATTGACTAAAAGCATTACTAGATTTGAATAGCATGCTCCGAAATCATCTAATGAAATACCAAAACCGGCTTCTTGAATTGCAAGAAGTTTCTTACTAAAAAATTCAAGATCCATTTTGTCAATACTCTCAGTTATTTCTATTTGCAGAAGTTCGTGAGGTATATTATATTTTGAAGCAATTTCTATAACTTTCTCAACCAAATCATACTGCATAAAAGTAACACGAGAAAAGTTAATTGAAATTTTAAGCTCTTTCCCCACGCGGATAAGCTTTTGAAGCAATATGCAAACTTGTTCAAGTATAAAGAAATCTACATGATTTATTGTTCCATCATGCTCATATATTGGAATAAATTTATCCGGTCGAACTAATTCACCTCTTTCATTTCTTTTTCTGACTAAAGCTTCAGCTTCAACAATTTTACCGCTTGTAAGTTCTACTTTTGGTTGTAGATACAAACTAAAATAACCTTGACGGAGTTCATAAAGTACTATCTCAACAGCATTTGTTCTATGTGGTACTTCATTATTTACAATAGTTTTATAGTAGTTTTGTTTTTCGGTATACATTATTTCATCAGAATTTGTAATACCTCGCAAAACATCAATTTTTTTACTTTGCCATTCACTGCCTACTGAAAAAGAATATTCTTTATTTTCAGCCCCTGCTTTTCTAAGTTTAGCTATTGTAGCATTGAATTCATCTTGTTTAGCATTTGGGCAAAGTGCAATAAACACATCACCGGCAATTCTATAAATATTTTCAGGTAAATGTAAACTTACTTCGCTTGCTATAGTTTTAAGAATATAGTCGCCGTAATGATGACCATAGTGCTCGTTTATTTTTTTTAATCCGTTAACATCTATATAAACTATACCTAAAGTTTTTGGTGGATTAGCTTCAACTTCATCTATCATCATATTGAATTTATTTCTATTTTCAACACCTGTAAGGGAATCCGTATAGCTAAGATATTCTAATTGATCCTTTAGTCGTCTTTTAACAAGATCATCATGTGCAAAAACTGCTACTGAATGAAGAAGAGAAAACACCTTTTCTTTTCTGATAAGGTTATCAACTCCGATAAATCCAACAACTTTATTATTTGTATAGATTGGCACAATCATAAGTGAATGCACATTTTGTCGTTTTAGTAGTTGATAGAAAAGTGAATTTTTTTCAATTTCTTCTTCAACACTACTGATACTAATTTCACCTTGAGTTTCAAATGCATCAAGAATAAATTGCACTTCTTCCAGTGGAATTTTTTCATTAGTTTCGTATGGTATAGGAAAATTAGGGTTAAACCAAGTATATGTATTATAAGCTGTTTTTTCTATATAATCAATTTCATAAAGAAACGCACTTTCAGAAGAATAGAATTCGCCAACTATAGCTAAAAGACTTGTAATAGCTTCATCTATTTCCGAATTTTCCATAAGGGTTTGCACGCAGCGAACTAAGGTTGCTTCAATGCTAAGTTTTTGAGAAAGGGATTCTACTTCTTCATGATGCTTTGAAATATCAAAAGCCAGTTCAACTCTTACCTTTCTTCCCTCGCAGTTTACAAGAGTATCAACAAGTGAAAATCGTCCACCTGCAACAGGATTTTGAATTTCCCAGATAATTTTTTCACCTTCAACAAGTTTTGAATTATTACAAAACTCACAAGGTTCATCTTTATGTTGCAATACTTTATAACAAAGTTTACCTTTATAGTCATCATCGGAGGTAAAACCAAAAGCATTTTTTAGAGCTTGGTTTATATAGTAAAGCTCATATGTCTCTACATCAGACATATAACAGAGAAAATCTTGGCAATCCCATGCTAGCTTTGTTAATAATTCTTGCTTCACTACAAACTCCCAAAAAGAACGACTATAAATATCAAAGTTAAACGTACACACAAAGCAATTCAATGTCAACAAGCCTTTTTTCTCACAAATATTTTAGTTATCCTTATGATATTTGTATCCTTATATTTTCCTTACTTTAAGAATCAAATACCCTTTCAAACACCTTAGTTAATATTGAAGTTGAAGCTATTAATGCTATGCATCGATACCTAGTTGGATCCATCTAAATATTTAGCTAAGTCTAGAACAAACTTTATACTCATTTTTTCATAGCTTGACACGAACTCATATATAGGATATTTGATACGAAAATAACGTATAATTTCAATCTCGTTATAAACTAAAACTGCAAACTTGAGTGCGATACATAGGCACCAAGAGTGAAGCTATATAGATTCTTTATTTTTTTTAAGACATATACTTCATACAATTTAACTAAGTTTGTTCTGCAAATAAACTACATTTTGTCCCCCTTTTTATATTCACTATATTCATAGTAAATTCTAAAAATATCAAGCTCATACCCTTTGTATGATTTTCATGATGATAAGGATCTTTTATGGCGGCTTTACACCTAAACACCCCTGCTAATGGCGAAGAAATTGTTTTAGAAATTAATGAAACCTTAACCGAATTCACTATTGATTTTCCTATCGATGCCGTTATTTTTGAAAAAGTTGACGATACTTTAAGTATCTACTTTGAAGAGCAAGATGCTGTTATTGTACTAGATAATTTCTATGCAATATATCATGAAGACTTTATGCCTGATTTTCTTATTGACGGTAATTTAATCGCCGGAGCTGACTTCTTTTCAGCTTTTGACCCTGAACTTATGCCGTCCATGGGTTATGTTCAAATCTATAGCCAAAGAAATAACCTTACCGATCAAACACAAGACCTTGCAGATGGCACTGACTCGCTTGACGGTATTTTAGGTGAATCCGGATATAGTGCTGAAGGCTTACTATCCGATGCCGAAGGCTCAGACAGTGAATCAAACTCTGATAATGATAGTAACTCAAAAACTCCTGCATCTAACGGCGGAACCTCATCACTCGATACAGAGCTAGAATCTTTCGATTCAGGCGATGTAGATGAAAGTCCTTCGATTCAGCCGGAAATTCCATCTAGACCTACGCCATCTATACCCACTACTTCACCGGAAGTAACTACACCTCCAGAAGCACCAAAGCCTGCACAACCTGCACCAGACTTTGCTCCTGAACTTAATATAACTACTGAAAGTCATAACACTTACGATAATAAGCAAGATACTAATGACACTAATGCAGATTCAGACAGTAACGCCCAAACAACAGAAGGAAGCTTTACATTCACCCCCGGCGATGGTGACACAACAATATCTATAACAGGACCAAACGATACTTCTATTACTATCACTGTAAATAAAGATGGTTCTGCCACTATTTCTCCTAATACTATAGAAGGTGAATATGGTTCACTTTCAGTTACTTACGAATCAGGTACTGTTCACTATACTTACGAGCAAGACGGAAACGCTTATCATGAATCTGACGATGCTCTAAAAGATATTTTCGACATTAAAGTATCTGATAGCGATAGCAACTCAAAAGATGATCTAACAGGAAGTATCGAAATCAATATTCATGATGATGGCCCAAGTATAAGTGAAAGCAGTGTAAATCTTGCTGAATTAAATACTGAAAACACTTCAGTATCTTTTGATTTAGATAATGTTGTAAACTTCGGCGGAGATGGCGAAGCAAATACAAATAGTATAGTTCTTACAGTTCCGGCTGATAGTGCTTACACTCTTACAGATAATGTACTCTACTTTGAAGGTAAAGTGGTTGGCAGTGTTGAAATCAATCAAGAAACCAATGAAATTACAATCAATACAGATTCAAAAGATGAATCGTTTAACAACCAAGAACTTCCAACTCTTGACTTAAATTATACTGTTACCGATAGTGACGGAGACACTGCAACAGGTTCTTTAAATACAGATATTGATTTTGATTACGGCAATTCAAGTAATGACGATTCAGAAAACAAGCAAGATATCAAAGTTGAAATTACAACAGATAATAATGCTGATGGTAACACTCCATCAACAAACGGTATAATCAATAAAGATGAGCTCAATCAAGACAATGGCATAAAAACTACTATTACCTTTGGTCCTGACGCTCAAGAAGGCGATACAATTACTGTAACTTTAACAGATTCTGAAGGTAATGAATATCAAAAAGAATTTGAATATGAAGACCTAGAGCTAAAAGAAGACGGTAGTTTTGAAGTTACTTTTGAAACTCCTGAAAATGGTTTCCCTGAGGGTGGCGTAAAAGTTGATGCAACTATAACCGATGCTGACGGAAACTCTGCAAAAGCTGACGACTCTGCGACTCTTGATACTCTCATAAAAGTTGAAAGTACGTCAGTATCAAGTGACGATGATGCTCTTAATACTCCTCATGAAGTACCTCTAAACCTTGACGATGATGTTAGCTTAGATTTTGAAGGTAGCTTTAAAGTAACTCAAGAAGATGGTTCTCCTTTAGGTGAATTTACAATCGGTACTGATGGTAAGCTAACCTTTACTCAAACAGCACCTTTTGTTCACGGAACTGACTCTAATCTTGGCACTGTAACTAGCAAAGTTCCTGTAATAGATACAAATGGAAATATAGGCTTTCTTGAAGTTACTGTAAACGTGGGCGATAGCGCTCCTACAGCAGAAACAGATTCAAATACTGTAGCAGAGGGCGGAACAATCAAAGTTGATGCAGAAAATGGTCTTCTCTCGAACGATACTCAAAGTGCCGATGGAACTTCAACTATTACATCAGTTCAAGCAGGGGGTTGGGAAAGCCAAAGTAATGATGGAGTAATCACTCTTACTCACCCAAGTCACGGAACTTTAATTGTAAACCCTGATGGTTCTTATAGTTTTACATCAAAATCTGATAGTGTGTCCGCCGATACCTCTGATTTCAAATTTACTTATACAGTTACTGATTCCGATGGAGATAGCTCTACCGCTGATTTAGTAATCAAGCCTACAAACGCTCATAAACTTACTACTGAGGACTATACTAATTCTGTAATAGTAGATGAAGAAGGTCTTGCCAATGGCTCTGATAGCGTTGCAGATTCTGAATCAGTCACTTGGACTCCGCCTAACGGCTATACAATTGACCTTGACAGTATCGCTAATAACCCGAATTCTCCATATGAAGTATCCGTCGATGCTCAAGGAAATCTAGTTGTGACATTAACCGATAATGTTTCACACGAGGATGTGCTCGACTACAGCTCTGCCGACGATATTGTAACTGCCCCTAACAGCATCACAATAACTCTTAAAGATGCTAACGGTAACTCTTCTGAAGTCACTATTGATGTTAAAATAAGTGATGATGATATCAGTATTTATACAAAAGATGACAATATGGCTGCTGAAGATGTTGAAATCTATACAGAATATACAACACAGTATGAAGTAACCCTTAAAGATGGAACAACAGTTCTTACAACTGAAAATCCTTATTCTATAAAAGATCGCGTTTCACACACAGTTGATAACTACATCCCTGTTGAAAGTTCAAAAGTTACAGCAACTGCTTTTAAATACGATGCTCAAGTAGATGGTGGCATTGCTGCAACAAGCGGCACTCTCGGTTTTGAAGGTGCTGACGGCGTCGCTCATGTAAGTGTTGATTTCATCTATGTACCAAATGCAGGAACCGGTAAATTCATTAATATTGAAGGTAAACCGGTAGGTATTAGTTCTGAAGTAGTTGATGGAATTACCACATATACAGCAGCAATGAATGGCGAAACATATTTCACTCTAACTTTTAATAAAACAGGCAAATGGGACTACATTCAAATTAAATCCTTTGAGGGTGAAGTTAGCCTAAAAGTTACTGCCACTGATGGCGATGGTGATGCTGATACTCAATACATTACTATAGCAGGAACAAACGAAATTATAGATGTAGATATGTCCATTTCTGACTCAAACCTACACCTTGATGAAGCAAACCTAGCGGACGGAACAAATCCTGATAATGATGCTCTTACTCAAGAAGGGCACCTTGTAATTGAAGGTAGTGCCCCTAAATCCATTACAATTGGAGAGGTTACATTCTTCAAAGATGGCGATACTTGGAAATCAGAAGATGGTTCAGAGTCAGTAAAAGTAGATAATGGCACAGTAAAAATTACTTCTGTAGAAACTAATGCAGACGGTCAGCACATTATAAACTATGAATATACTCTTGAAGAATCAATTGATAGCGGTGATATTTCTAGTGTCGTTCAAGATAAAACATCATTTGATGTTACAATTTCAGGCGAAAATGAAACTAGCGTTACTACAACTGTAAATGTACATGTGAATGATGATGCTCCTGAAGATATTCAAGATATTGCAACCACTACAAATTCCGATACTGCTACTGTAATCGTTGATATTGATTTCGGTGCTGATAATGGTGCGGGTAAAACTCTTGAATTTGGCGATAAAACATTTGAATGCGATGCTGATGGAAACTGGTCTTCAAGCGATGGTGGTAACGTAACTATCAATGAAGACGGTAGCGTGACTCTTGAAGGCGATGGTATGTCGCTCAATAATTCAGGAAGTAGTAATTTATGGACTGCTACTGTTGAGAATGTGCCGGAAAGCGGAACTCTTCAACAAAATGTTACTGTAAAAGATGCAGATGGAGATACTGAAAGCTTTAATATTACAGCAGAACGTGGCGAAACTCCTGAAGATGCAATTGCAGCTCTTAATGGTTCAGCAAGCTATATTGAAGCAGGTACGGACTATAACGTTTCTATCATTCTAGATACTTCAGCTTCCATGTGGGACAACAGGTGGGGTGGAGTTATAGATAAAGACCCATCTTCAGATACTTTTGGTGAAACTCGCCTTGACGCTGCATGCGATTCAATTATTGCATTTATTCAAAATGATTTACTTCCTCATGTTGAAAGTGGGCATGGTGGCCAAGTAGTTCTTCAGATTACAACATTCTGGGGTAAAGAAGATCCTAGCCCTTATTCTATTACTCTTACAGAGGACAATGTTGATGAAGTAATTGCAGAGATTGAAAGTATCAGAGATTTAAAAAATGAAGAACTACTCTACAATAGTGACGGCTCTGTAAAACTTACCAATGGCCTCCCTACTTATGATAATGGTGTTGCCAACCAAGACTACCATCATAATACTTACTATTCTCACGGCTTTAAAGATGCGACTGAGTGGTTAGATTCTCAATCGAAAAATGGTTTTGTAAATCAGGTATTCCTTCTTACTGACGGGCAACCTAACGATATTCCAACCATTCGTAATGAAGCGTTTGCAGACCTTGAAAATGCTTTAGGGGAAAATGGTGAAATTCACGCAATAGGAATGGGTAAAGGAAGCAACGGAAACACTCTTAATGCTTATGATTCTAGCGGTAATTCATTAGTTTTGTCGGATAGCAATATTCACAATGCTTTTACACCGGAAGCCGGCACAAGTTCTTTTACAGTTCAAAATTCAAGTATCACAGTTACCAGCGAAGGTGAAAGCATTCTTGTTGGTGGTAGCAACATTACTGCTCTAAAAGAAGCTCTTCAAGAACAATTAGGTGGTAGTGTTGAAGTCACCGATAATATGCTTATCGAATATATGCAGAATAACCCTGAATGGGCAGAAGCAAATGTTATAAGCCTTCAAAATGACCCTGACGCTATGATTGCAGGTGAAGGAAACGACCTTCTCTATGGTCAGGGTGGCGATGATATCCTTATCGGTGATGGTGATACTTCAAACTTAGAAAAGCTTGCTAAAATTGCCGGTATGGATACTAAAGAATATTCCTCTGAAAATATTCAAGCAACTGATATAAACACAAGCGAACTTGTACAAGATTTAGTTGAGCAAATTCAAGATACTGTGGAAAACACCCTTACAGCTGATAATCTACTCTCTAATGATGAAGATATAGCAGGCAGAATAGATGACTTTCTTGAAGCTTTTGATGATTTAGATGACGATATTACCGGTAATGATATTATCTATGGCGGTGAAGGCGATGATTTAATTCTTGGTCTCAGCGGTGACGATGCTCTCTTCGGTGGTTTAGGTGATGATATCATGATTGGTGGTAGCGGAAGCGATTTCCTCTTCGGTGGTGACGGTAACGATATCCTCTACGGCGGCGAAGATGAAATTTTTGAAGATGTTAAAGGCGATATGCTGCTTGGTGATGGCGAAGAACTGCAAGGTAATGTTCTTGATGGTGGCGCCGGCGACGATATTATCATAGGTGGTGTAAGAGAAGATATACTCCTTGGTGGAACAGGTAGCGATACCCTAGAAGGTGGTGCCGGTGAAGATACTTTCACATGGAGACTTGAAGATTTTGCTCACGGCGATGTTGACGTTGCTGTAGATTTCAATGTTGATGAAGATACACTTGATTTATCTGAACTAAAAGCTGAGGGTTATATCTTTGAAGTTGTTGAAAACACTGAAATTAATGGCTTTGATATTCTTGTATCAGACGGAACTGAAGAGGGTGTAGCAAGCCAAACAATCAGTCTTAATGATGTTGGTGATACAATTACTGCAGATGAACTTAACGCAGCTCTAAATAGTTCCGGCACATTTGGATTTGGCGCATAAACCGGAGTCTGCTTCTAAATCCAGAAATTTTTGAATTAATTTAGCGATATAATCTAGTTTAGTATAATATAAAAAGAGCTGATTTCATTGCTTATTGCATTATTATCAGCTCTTTTTTAAATCTATAAAAACACACGAATCTAAAATCTGCTTAATTCTAAAAGTAAGTCTATAGAATTAATTACCAAATCGACCCGATCCATGCCCCATACGGTTTACATCAGCATCTTCAAAGGAGTCTAAAGTATATAAACGAATTTTATTGCTTCGTGGAAATTCACGTTTTAGTAATGTTTTCAGTAGTTTTTTTACTTTTTCACTCGTCAAATCTTCCCACGACTCTTCATGAAAACCACGTTCTACCACGTTGAAACTATCATTCCCCATACGAGTAATCGCTACAGAGCGGTTACGCTTAAATGTTCGCATATCAAGGCATTGTCCTACTTCTAGCTTATTCAGTTTATCCACAACTGTGGGAATAATTGATGCTTTATCATTCATATTTTTACTCATTCATAAATTATTTCGTATTCTTTTAGACTAAGATATGTTTCTAAATTCATAATTTTTTTTACTTTGGCGTCATTCAAAAAACAAAAGAATTCATTTAGAAATATAGGCTAGAATAAAGAATTTTGTTATGACCTGTCAATATACAAATTTAGGCTGTATCTTTTTTAAAAAAACTTCTAACACTCTACAATATATAATTAAAACACATATAAATATTCTCACACTTAAAACTATATGCAATATAATGACTTTCATAGCTAATTTCCAACTAGTTTAGAAGATTTTACTTGTCATTTATAGTAAAAACAGTTACCCTTAGCAAGGGTTACCTTGTAACAAAACTTGAGGGCTAAGACTTTGAAAATTCAAGACATAGAAAATTTGGTTATCAATAGTGAAAACTTTTTATGCTATATTGCAGATAAAGAAACTTATGAAATTATCTACGCCAGTAAAGCAATTAGAGATATCGTAGGCTTGCACTCCGGCACGGCCTACCATGGAAAGAAATGCTATAAAGTTTTTCAAAATCTTGATGAACCTTGTGCTCATTGCGCTAACGAAATTTTAGAACCCGGCAAAACTCTTCATAGAGAGATGTTTATCCATCTCACACAGTCAAATTATGCTCTTATAGATTCCTTAATTGAAATTGATGGCAAACAGCAAAGATTAACACTTGCATACGATAATAATTTTGAACATGCACAATCAGAACAGATTTTACAAAAGCTCA